>NZ_JBFAVI010000011.1:0-81811 GCF_040679695.1 Micromonospora sp. NPDC052213 | reverse complement strand
GTGTGGGGGCGGGGGGGGGCCCCCGCGTTCCGGCGGCGCCCCCCCCACGGTCCGCTTCAGACACCGACGTCGCGGCGGTCGAACAGGAACACCCCGACGACCGTGGTCACGGCGCCGACAGCCACGAGGGCGAGCAGTTGCACCGGGTGCCAGCCGGTGTGCAGCGGATCGGTGCCGATGAAGTAGTGAAACGGGGATAGCCAGCGCATCCATTGCCAGCCGTCGGACATGCCGCCGATGGCGTTGGCCATGTACGTGGTGACGGCGAGCACACCGGTGATCGCCAGAACCGTACCGCGCTTTCCGGTGGCCGCGCCGGCGAGGAAGGCGACGCCGGTGAAGCACCACACCAGGGCGATCAGGCCGACGCCGGCAGCCGCGACGTTGGACAGGGGAATGTCCATGCCCACCTGGGGAACGATGATCATCAGGAGGATCACCGGGGTGGCCGCGACCAGCGTGATGGCGCTGCCCGTGGCCGCGAGGCGCTGCCCGGCGAAGGCGGCGCGGGACAGCGGGTTGGCCAGCAACAGTTCCATGCCCCCGTCCTCCTCGGGCCGGGCGATCGTGCGGGCGGTCAACGTGATCGCGCACATGAGGACCAGCAGCGGCCCGATCAGGCTGAAGATCGTCGCCTGCAGGTAGCCGGCCGGCGAGAGCATATCGGCGATGCCGAGGAAGTCCAGCATTCCCTGGGGCAGGGCGTCCTGCTTCAGTTCCGCGGCTCCCTGGAACTGGCTGTAGAAGGAGGTGTAGATGACGGTGAACAGGGCGACGCCGGTGGCCCAACCGATCAGCGCCCGGCGGTCGTCGCGCCAGGTCTTACGCACCAGCGCGGGAAGCATCGCCGGCTCCTTCCGAGTGGTAGTAGAACGACAGGAACGTCTCCTCCAGGTCGGGCTCGGCCGACAGCATGTCCACGACCTCGTGTCGTGCCGCCGCCTTGATCACGGGGTCGAGGCGGCCATCCACGGTGCACCGGAGCACCGGCCCGGACACCACCACGTCACTGACCCCGGGGAGGGCCCTGAACTCCGCCGGATCCACGGGATCGTCGAAGTGGATCTCCACCGATCGGACGGCCCGCTTGCCGAGCGACTCCACGCGTTCGACCGCGGCCAGCCTGCCGTCGCGGATGATGGCCACCCGGTCGGCTGTCTGCTGCACCTCGGCGAGGACGTGCGAGGACATGAAGACGGTCTGACCGGCGTCGCGGGCGTCGCGAACCATGGCCAGGAACTCCTGCTGCATGAGCGGGTCCAGGCCGCTGGTGGGCTCGTCCAGGATCAGCAGGGCCGGTTGGTGCATGAACGCCTGCACCAGGCCGACCTTCTGCTTGTTGCCCTTGCTCATGGTGCGTACCGGGCGGGACAGGTCCAGGTCGAGCCGCTCGGCCAGATCGGTCACCCGCGACCAGGCCACGCCGCCCCGAGCGTCACCGAAGAACCGCAGCAGGTCTTCTGCCTTCTCCCTGCCGGGAAACGCCAGTTCGCCAGGTAGGTAGCCGATCTGCCGGTGCAGGGCGGCCTTGTCCCGGCGCGGGTCGAGCCCGAGCACGGTCGCGCGGCCGGAGGTCGGCCGCAAAAAGTCCAGCAGCAGCCGGATGGTGGTGGTCTTCCCGGCGCCGTTGGGACCGAGGAAGCCCATCACCTCCCCGACGCGGACCTCAAGGGTGAGATTTTCGATGCCGCGGCGTTGGCCGTAGAACTTCGTCAAGTCCTCGGCGAGCAGGGCAAGGTCGTTGGTCATGCTCCACATCGTGGCGCTCACGCCCGTCCGGCATCCAGGGTGGCATTCGGCCGACATCGGGCAGGAGTATTGCCGACGCTCGGCAACCAGGAGGGGAAAGGCAACTCGGCGAGGACCACAACCCACCGGAATCCGGTGAACGTTGCCGGACGCAGCACCAACTGTCTGCTCATCTACCTGCCGAGGAACGGCGACCTTCCGCGGCAACGTGATCATGTGGGTCGGCGCCGATTCCTGAGCGGCTTCTAATCGCTGGTGGCGAAGCGTTCAACGTTGTCAACGGTGCCGACGACGAGGATGAGGTCGCCGTAGGCGAGAACTGTCTCGGGCGTGGCGTAGGTGAAGACGCGTGGTCTGCCGCCTGGTACGGCCGCCTCTGGCTTGACGGCCACGACAGTCACGCCCCACTTGCTACGGACCCGGGACTCGCGCAGTGGTACGCCGACGATGTCGCGGGGTGGGGTGGTCTTGACGACGGCGAAGTCGGCGTCGACCTCGACGTAGTCGAGGATCCGTCCGGAGAGCAGGTGGGCGACCCGTTCGCCCATGTCGTGTTCGGGTGCGACGACGTGGTGTGCGCCGACGCGCGTGAGGATGTTGCTGTGCTGGGCGCTGATGGCCTTGGCCCAGATGTCAGAGATACCGATTTCGGACAACAGGCTGGTGGTGAGGATGCTGGCCTGGATGTCGGTGCCGATGGCCACCACAGCGCGGTGGAACTCAGCCACGCCGAGTTGCCGCAGGGCCTCGATATCGGTGGAGTCGGCGGTGATCACGTGCGGAAGCTGCCCGGAGAGAGCCTGCACGACTTTCGGACGGTGGTCGATGCCGAGCACCTCGGTGCCCCGATTGACCAGCTCCAGAGCCAGGGCGGTGCCGAACCGCCCCAGCCCGATCACAACGACGGGTTCGGTGGGTTGCTCAGCCAACGATCGTCCTCTCCTCGGGTAGCTCGAAGCGGCGGTTACGGTCGCGCAGCGCCAGCGCCGATGCCAGGGTGAGCGGACCGACGCGGCCGGCGAACATCAACACAATCAGCAGTACGTCGGCCTCTGGTGGCAGGTTAGCGGTGATGCCGGTGGACAGGCCGACGGTGGCGAACGCGGACACCACCTCGAACAGCACGATGTCCAGCCGGTACGGGGTGATGGCCAGCAGCAGGAACGTGGCGGTGACCACGGCGCCGACGCCGAGCAGGGCGATCGCGAGGGCTTGGCGCTGGTTGCTGGCGGAGATGCGCCGCCGACCGACGTTGACGTGAACCTCGCCGCGCATCTCCGACCAGAGCACGAACGCCAGCAGCCCGAAGGTGGTCACCTTGATGCCGCCGGCGGTGCCGGCGCTGCCGCCGCCGATGAACATCAGCACGTCGCTGGCGAGCAGGCTCTCCGGTCGCATCCCGCCGATGTCGACGCTGTTGAACCCGGCGGTGCGGGTCATGGTAGAGGCGAAGAATCCGGCCAGCAGTTTCTCCGGGCCGGCGAGCGGGCCGAGGGTACGCGGATTGGAGAATTCGGTGAGGGTGAGAACGGCGGTGCCGAGAACGAGCAACACGGCGGTCAGGGCGACGGTGATACGGGTCAGCACCGACCACAGCGCCGGGCGGCGCCAGCACTTGAGGAGTTCGAACACGACGGGGAATCCCAGCCCGCCCAGGATGACCGCAACGGCGATGGTCAACGAGATCCAGGGGTCGGTGACGTAGCCGACGAGGTTGTCGGCGTTGGTGGAGAATCCGGCGTTGTTGAACGCCGACACCGCGTGGAATACCCCGTCGTACAGCGCCTCGCCGAACGGCATGTGGTAGGCGGTGGCGAAGCGCAGGGTCAGCACCACCGCGACGACGGCTTCGCTGACGAGGCTGAACAGCACGATCCGGCGGACCACCGCACGGATGTCGGTGAGGGTGAGGCTCTTCGTCTCGGCTTGGGCCAGGAACCGGGCCCGCAGGCCGAGCCGGCGGGACAGCAGCACGGTGAACAGCGTCGCGAGGGTCATGATCCCCAGCCCGCCCACCTGGATGAGCAGGAGGATCATCGCTTGGCCGAAGCCGGACCAGTAGCTGCCGGTGTCGACGGTGACCAGGCCGGTGACGCAGACGGCGGAGGTCGCGGTGAACAGCGCGTCCACCAGGTCGGCCCGTTCGCCGGATCGGGTGGCCACGGGTAGTGACAGCAGGCCGGTGCCGACGGTCACCGCCACGCCGAAACCAACGGCGATCACCTGCGCCGGGTGCCGCAGCCTGCTGCTACGCCGCTGCCATGTCGGTCGTCGGCTCAGCATGCGCCCGCCGCGCAGGTACGACGGCCATCCGCGGTACGTGCCCTCGGCGTTGCCCTCGGACGGGTCAGGCTCATGAACCGCATGCTCTCACGGCGCTATTGCCGGCGACGTGGGACGGTCGCGGGAGCGGCGTCCGATCGAGGCTGAGTCTATGGGCCCCGCTGATGGTCGTCCTCTCGTTGCGGCGGGGAGTCGGGTGGGCGGCGCAGCGGGGTCCGGTTCAGCAGACCCGCGCCGGCTGCGACGGCGAGGACGATCGCCCCCACGGTGAGAATGATCAGGACTACGTGCTTGAGGAGGCCCATGTCGCCGTGTCACGGCTGGTAGCGGTAGCCCATGCCGGGCTCGGTGATGAGGTGGCGGGGCCGGGTGGGGTCGGGTTCGAGCTTGCGGCGTAGCTGAGCCATGTACTGGCGCAGGTAGCTGGTCTCGGTCTCGTATCCCGGGCCCCACACGTCGTGGAGGAGTTGGCGCTGACTGATCAGCTTCCCGGGGTTGCGGAGCATCGTTTCGAGCACCCCCCACTGGGTGGGGGTCAGTCTGATCTCGGTGCCGTCGTCGCGGGTCACGGTGTGGGCGCCGAGGTCGACGGTGTGCTGGCCGACTTTCGCGGTGGGACTGGCCGCGTCCGCGCCGGTCCCGTGCCGGCGGGTGACGGCACGGATGCGGGCGAGGAGTTCGTCGACGCCGAAGGGTTTGGTGACGTAGTCGTCGGCACCGGCGTCGAGGGCGGTGACCTTGTCGTCGCTGCCGGCGCGGCCGGAGAGCACGATGATCGGGACGGTGGTCCAGCCCCGGATCCCGCGGATGACGTCGACGCCGTCGAGGTCGGGAAGACCGAGGTCGAGTACGACGAGGTCGGGTGGGTGGCTGGCGGCGGCCCTGAGCGCGGCGGCACCGGTGGCCGCGACGTCGACGTCGTAGCCGCGGGCGCGCAGGTTGATGCGCAGGGCGCGCACAATCTGCGGTTCGTCGTCGACGACGAGGATCCGGTTCATTCCTGCGGGCCCTCCGTGGGTTCGGCCGGTGTGGCGGCGGGCAGCCGCAGCACCATGGTGAGTCCTCCTCCGGGTGTGGTCTCCGGGGTGATGCTGCCACCCATGGCCTCGGCGAGACCGCGGGACAGGGCGAGGCCGAGGCCGACGCCGGTGGTGTTGTCGCGGTCGCCGAGGCGCTGGAACGGCAGGAAAACCTGTTCCCACTGGTCCTCGGCGATGCCGGGGCCGGTGTCGATGACGCGTAGTTCGACCTGGCCGGAGTGGGCGCTGGCGGTGATGGTGGGTGGCCGCCCGGGCGGGCTGTGGCGCAGGGCGTTCGCGACGAGATTGACCAGGACCCGCTCCAGCAGGCCCGGGTCGGCGGTGGCGGCCGGCAGGTCGGCGGGGATGTCGGTGGTGACATCGGCCGCCTGCGGGCCGAGTTCGTCCAGGGCCCGGGGCACGGCGTCTTCCAGGCCGATCGCCGAGGCGGTGATGCCGAGTGCGCCGGCCTGCAGGCGGCTCATGTCGAGCAGATTGGCCACCAGCCGGCCGAGCCGGTCGAGTGACTCGTCGGCGGTGGCCAGCAGTTCGTCCCGGTCCTCGGCGTCGAAGTCGACGTCGCGGCTGCGCAGGCTGGACACGGCGGCCTTCGCCGACGCGAGAGGGGTGCGTAGGTCGTGGCTGACCGCGGCGAGCAGGGCGGTGCGCATTCGGTCGGCCTCGGCCAGGGGCCGGGCGGCGGCGGCCTCCTCGGCGAGGCGTTCCTGCCGGAGCGCGACGGCGGCCTGCGCGGCGAACGCCTCGATGATGCGCCGGTCGGCGGCCTCCAGCCGCCGGCCGGAGAGCACGACGGTGAGCCGGTCGTCGACGGGTACCGTCGTTTCGCCTGCGCTCGGGCTGCCGGCCGGCGCCTCGCCGACACTGGCCACGACTCGCCAGGCTTCTTCCTCCCGGTCCCGGCCGGGGCGCCCGGCGGCCTCGGCGGCCAGTTCCAGGACGCTGACCGCGCGCAGCGCGAAGGTTTCCCGGAGCCGTTCCAGCAGCGCCGGCAGCGGGCGTTGCCCGCGCAGGACGTTGCCGGCGACGGTGGCGAGGGTCTGCGCGTCGGCGGATGCGCGGGCGGCCTCGCGGGTGCGCCGGGCGGCGAGGTCGACCACCCAGCTGACCGCCACGGCGACGCCGACGAAGACGCCGAGGGCGAGCAGGTTGTCCGCCTCGGCGATGGTCAGCGTGTAGTAGGGCGGGGCGAAGAACCAGTTCAGCAGCAGGGACCCACCCAGCGCGGCGAGCAGCGCCGGCCAGAGCCCGCCGACGAGCGCGACGCCGACGACGGCGGCGAGGAAGATCAGGATGTCGTTGGTGAGGGTGAGGTCGGGCAGCGCCCTGAGCAGTGCGGTCAGGGCGGGCATGCCCGCGACGGTGAGCGCGAGGCCGTACAGCCGGCGTCGCCGGGACAGCGCGGCCGGCACCGCTGGTCCGGGCCGGCCGCGACGGACCTCGGCGTGGGTGACCAGGTGTACGTCGATGGGCCCGGACAGTGCGGTCGTGGTCACGCCGACGCCGCGGGAGAACAGTTGCGCGAAGCGGCCGCGGCGGCTGGCGCCGAGCACGAGCTGGGTGGCGTTGACGCCCCGGGCGAAGTCGAGCAGCGCAGCGGGGATGTCGGTGCCGAGGACCTGGTGGTAGGTGCCGCCGAGGCTCTCCACCAGCACCCGTTGCCGGGCGAGCTGCGCCGGGTCGGCTCCGGCGAGCCCGTCGCTGCGGGCGACGTGCACCGCGAGGAGGTCGGCGCCCTTGCTGCGGGCGGCGATCCGGGCCGCACGCCGGATCAGGGTCCCTCCCTCGGGTCCGCCGGTGAGCGCGACGACGACCCGCTCGCGGGCTTCCCAGGTGGCGGAGATGCCCTGCTGGGCCCGGTACGCGTCGAGTTGCTCGTCGACCTTGTCGGCGAGCCAGAGCAGGGCCAGTTCGCGTAGGGCGGTGAGGTTGCCGACGCGGAAGTAGTTGCCGAGCGCGGCGTCGATCTTGTCCGGGCGGTAGATGTTGCCGTGGGCCATCCGCCGGCGCAGCGCCTCGGGGGTCATGTCGACCAGTTCGACCTGTTCGGCGGCGCGCACAATCTGGTCGGGGACGGTTTCGCGTTGGGTGGTCCCGGTGATCTGGGCGACGACGTCGTTCAGCGATTCCAGGTGCTGGATGTTGACCGTGGTGAGCACGGTGATCCCGGCGTCGAGGAGTTCCTGGATGTCATGCCAGCGCTTGGAGTTGCGGGAGCCGGGCACGTTGGTGTGAGCGAGTTCGTCGACCAGGGCGACCTCGGGGCGGCGGGCCAGAACCGTGTCGAGGTCCATCTCGGTGAACTCGGTGCCGCGGTAGGTGATCGTGCGGCGGGGGACGATTTCCAGTTCGCCGATCATCGCGGCGGTGTGCTTGCGGCCGTGGGTCTCGACGAACCCGATCACCACGTCCGTGCCGCGCTCGGCGCGGCGCTGCGCCTCCTCGAGCATGGCGTAGGTCTTGCCGACGCCGGGTGCGGCACCGAGGTAGATGCGCAGTTCCCCTCGTGGCACAGCAGGATTCCTCTCCACAGCGTGACCGGCGGGTCGGGTGACGGGGTGCCGGGCCGGGACGGTGCCAGCGTCCCAGCCCGGCGTCGTCGTGTTCAGCGTGCCGGGAATTGTTCGTCCAACGCGAGGTTCAGCTCCAGCACGTTCACCCCGGGCGACCCCATGAAGCCGAGCGACCGGCCGGTGGTGTGCTCCTGGACCAGGCGCCGGACCGCCGCCGGGTCCGCGCCGCGCTCCCGCGCCACGCGCGCCACCTGGAGCTGGGCGTACGCCGGAGAGATGTGCGGGTCGAGGCCGCTGCCGCTGGCGGTGACCGCGTCGGCGGGCACCGCGGGCTCGGCGGGGGCGTCACCCCGGACGGGGACGATGGTCGCCCCGGCGGCCCGGTAGTCCTCGCCCGGCGTGGCCAGCTCGACCGGAACACCCTGGTAGCGGGCGAGGAACGGGGTGGCGGGTGCGGTCTGGTTGACGCTGACGACCCGGGTGACCGGGCCGGTCAGCCCGTCGCGGCGGAACACCGCCAGCACGGCCCCGACCCCGTCGATGGTGCAGTACGGGCGGCTTCCGTCGACGCCGTTCAGCTCCCCGACGGCCCTGCTGCGTGCGCAGACCTGGGTGAGCAGGCTCCGCGTGCTGTCGTCGGGGTCGGTGGCGATGGTGTCGACGATGTCCTCCGGGCCGAGGTTGCTGGCCGAGGTGGCGGTGGGGTCGTAGCCGTCGCCGGCTGCCGAGGGGCGGGACTGGAAGTAGCGCGGGACGGGGTTGCCGTCGGCGTCGGTGAACGACTGCCCGATGAGCGTGCTGCCGACAGGCCGGCCGTCCACCTCGAGGAGCGATCCGTCGGCCTTGTGGGCGAGGACCGGGATCCGACCGACCGCGACCAGGGCCAGCGGATAGGCCAGGCCGAGCAGGACGGTGAAGACGAGCACCGCGCGCAGCGCGGCCAGGTGCTGGGAGAGCCAAGACGGCAGGCGCATCACAAGATCCCCGGGATGAACTGGACGAGCAGGTCGATGAGCTTGATGCCGATGAACGGCACCACGATTCCGCCGAGGCCGTAGAGCAGCAGGTTGCGGCTGAGCAGCTGCGACGCGGCGGCGGGCCGGTAGCGGACGCCGCGCAGCGCCAGCGGGATCAGCGCGATGATGACGACCGCGTTGAAGATGACCGCGGACAGGATCGCCGACTCGGGGCCGGACAGCCGCATGATGTTCAGCGCCTCCAGGCTCGGGTAGATGCCGGCGAACATGGCCGGGATGATCGCGAAGTACTTCGCGATGTCGTTGGCGATCGAGAAGGTCGTCAGCGCGCCGCGGGTGATCAGCAACTGCTTGCCGATCTCCACGATCTCGATGAGCTTGGTCGGGTCGGAGTCGAGATCGACCATGTTGCCGGCCTCCTTCGCGGCCGACGTGCCGGTGTTCATCGCCACCCCGACGTCTGCCTGGGCTAGCGCGGGTGCGTCGTTGGTGCCGTCACCGGTCATCGCGACCAGCCGGCCACCCTCCTGCTCCTTCTTGATCAAGGCGAGCTTGTCCTCCGGCGTCGCCTCGGCGAGGAAGTCGTCCACCCCGGCCTCGTCGGCGATGGCCTTCGCGGTACGCGGGTTGTCGCCGGTGATCATCACCGTGCGGATGCCCATCCGGCGCATCTCGTCGAAGCGCTCCCGCATCCCGGCCTTGACCACGTCCTTGAGGTGGATGACGCCGAGGGCGCGGGCCGGCTGGCCGTCGAGGTGCTCGGCGACCACCAGCGGGGTGCCGCCGATGCCGCTGATCTCGTCGACGACCTGGCCGACCTGCTCGGTGGGGTGACCGCCGTTGTCGCGGACCCATTTCATGACGGCGGCGGCGGCGCCCTTGCGGATCCGGCGTGCCGGGCCGGCGACACCGCCGTCGGCGGTCGCGTCGGGAGTCAGGTCGACGCCGCTCATCCGGGTCTGTGCGGTGAACGGCACGAAGGTGGCGTGCGGTATGAGCCCGGGTTCGCGTTGCCGTAGGCCGAACTCGTTCTTGGCCAGCACCACGATCGATCGGCCCTCGGGTGTCTCGTCGGCGAGGCTGGACAGCTGCGCCGCGTCGGCCACCGTGGCGACGTCCACCCCTTCGACGGGGACGAACTCGTCCGCTTGCCGGTTGCCGAGGGTGATGGTGCCGGTCTTGTCCAGCAGCAGGGTGTTGACGTCACCGGCCGCCTCGACGGCCCGACCGCTCATCGCGAGGACGTTGCGCTGCACGAGGCGGTCCATGCCGGCGATGCCGATCGCCGAGAGCAGCGCCCCGATGGTGGTGGGGATCAGGCAGACCAGCAGCGACACCAGCACGATCCCGCTGACGCCGGCGTCGGTGATCGCCCGCGTGTCCGGTGCGGCGGCCTGGTGGCCCATCGAGAAGATCGCGAGAGGCTGGAGGGTGACGACGGCCAGCAGGAAGATGACCGTGAGCGCGGCGAGGAGGATGTTCAGCGCGATCTCGTTCGGCGTCTTCTGCCGGTTCGCCCCCTCGACCAGGTTGATCATCCGGTCGATGAAGCTGTCGCCCGGCTTCTGCGTGATCACCACGACGATCCGGTCGGAGAGGACCGTGGTGCCGCCGGTGACCGCGCTGCGGTCGCCCCCGGACTCCCGGATCACCGGGGCCGACTCGCCGGTGATGGCCGACTCGTCGACACTGGCGATCCCTTCGACGACGTCACCGTCGCCGGGGATGGTCTCCCCGGCCTCGACCACGACGATGTCGCCCTGCTTCAGCTGGGGTGCCGGGACGCTCTCGGTACGACAGGTGCCGGGGGCGGCGCCCGGGGTCCAGCCGAGGACGCGGGTGGCGACGGTGTCCGTCTTCGCCTTGCGCAGGGCGGCGGCCTGCGCTTTGCCGCGCCCCTCGGCGACCGCTTCGGCGAGGTTGGCGAAGATCACGGTCAGCCACAGCCACCCGGTGATCGCGAGGGCGAACACCGACGGGTCCGCGACGGTGAGGACGGTGGTGAAGGCCGCGCCGATCTCGACGATCAGCATCACGGGGTTGCGCCACAGGGTGCGCGGGTCGAGCTTACGCAGCGCGTCGGGCAGTGATTGGACGAGCTGCCTCGGGTCCAGCAGTCCACCGCGCCGGCTGCCCTGGGTGGCGGGTGTGCCGGAGGTGGGGGCGTCCGCCGTACCGTGCGGTGCCGGCGTGGAGGTCGTCATGTCCTTCTCTCTCATGGGTGTCACAGCCCCTCAGCGAGGGGGCCGAGCGCGAGCGCGGGCAGGAAGGTCAACGCCACGAGGATCACGGTGACGCCGACGACCATCCCGACGAACAGCGGCCGGTGGGTCGGCAGAGTGCCCTCGGAGGCGGGCGTCGGCTGCTGGCGGGCCAGCGAGCCGGCCAGGGCGAGCACGAGGATGATCGGCAGGAACCGGCCGAGCAGCATGCACAGCCCCAGTGCGGTGTTCCACCACGGCGTGCTCACGGTCAGGCCGGCGAACGCGGAGCCGTTGTTGTTGCTCGCCGAGGTGAACGCGTAGAGCACCTCGGACAGGGCATGCGGGCCGGTGTTGAGCGCGGTGGAGTTGTTGCCGGTGGCGAACGCCGCCGCCGTGCCGGCCAGGACCAGCGCCGGGGTGACCAGGAAGTACAGCGACGCCAGCTTGATCTCGCGGGCGCCGATCTTCTTGCCGACGTACTCCGGTGTCCGGCCGACCATCAGGCCGGCGACGAACACCGTGATCACGGCGAGGATCAGCATCCCGTAGAGGCCGGCGCCGACGCCGCCGGGGGCGACCTCGCCGAGCATCATGTTGATCAGTGGCATCATGCCGCCGAGCGCGGTGTAGGAGTCGTGGAAGGAGTTCACCGCGCCGGTCGAGGTGAGCGTGGTCGCGGCGGCAAACGTGGCCGAGTTCGACACGTCGAACCGGACCTCCTTGCCCTCCAGCGCCACCCCGGCCGCCTGCGGCACCGTGCCGTCGCCGGCCAACTCGAAGACGGTGGTCAAGGCGATGCTCGCGATCGCCAGGACCGCCATCACGGCGGCGATCGCGTACCCCTGCCGGTTCTGCCCGACCATCCGGCCGAAGACCCGGGGCAGGCTGAACGGAATCACCAGGATCAGAAAGATCTCCACCCAGTTCGTCCAGGTGGTCGGGTTCTCGAACGGATGGGCGCTGTTGACGTTGTAGAAGCCGCCACCGTTGGTGCCCAGCTCCTTGATGACCTCCTGGCTGGCCACCGGCCCGCCGGTGATGGTCTGGCTGCCGCCGGTCAGGGTGGTGACCTCGGTGCCGGCGGAGAGGTTCTGCACCGCCCCGCCGATCATCAGGGCGAGGGCGCCGAGCACCGAGATCGGCAGCAGGATCCGCAGCGTGACCCGGGTCAGGTCGACCCAGAAATTGCCCAGGTCGCCCGTGCGGCGGCGGGCGAACCCGCGCACCAACGCGACGGCGACCGCGATACCGACAGCAGCGGAGACGAAGTTCTGCACCGCCAGCCCGGCCATCTGGACCAGGTGCCCCATGGTCGACTCACCCGAATACCACTGCCAGTTGGTGTTGGTCACGAACGACACCGCCGTGTTCCACGCGCCGTGGGTCATCACCGGGTCGAAGCCGAGCGAGAGCCACAGGTGGTTCTGCAGCCGCATGAACGCGTAGAGGAACAGGATCGAGACGGCGGAGAAGGCGAGCACGCCGCGGGCGTACACGCCCCAGGACTGCTCGGCGTTCGCGTCGACCCCGACCAGGCGGTAGATGCCCCGCTCGACGCGGACGTGCCGCTGGCCGGACACCACGCGGAACATGTAGTCGCCGAACGGCTTGTGGACGGCGACCAGCGCCACCACGAGCGAGAGGATGAACAGCGCTCCGGCTGTCGTCACGGCCATCAGAAGCGCTCAGGGAACAACAGGGCGACCACCAGGAACACGGCCAGGCCGATCGCCAGCACCAGACCGATGACGTTGACGGCGCTCACAGCTTCTCCACTCCCCTCACCACCAGGGCGAGAGCCGCGAACAGCCCCATCGTCAACGCCACGAACACCACGTCAGACACGTCTGACTCCTCATTCCGGAACAGCTCGTCACGGCCGCCGTCCGGCCGCGCCGAGCAATCACAACGCCGCCCGCCCCTCACCGACAGGGGCTATAACGCGACCATCACGGCGATCCGGCGTTTCTTAACGCCCTTTTCACACCACCCCTTGTTCGGGTGGTCCCGACTACCGTCAGCAGGGCGGATCACACCGGTTGGCCCAGGGACGCATGCCGGTGCGCAGGCGACGTCGAGGAGCAGGCCCGGCCGGGTGAGCACCGCCGGATGCTCGCGCAGCGGAACTGGCGGACGGTCGACCTTGACGCGGTGTGACGACGGACCCTCCCGGCAACCCCGGGAGGGCGCAGGTCAGGACGGCAGATCCAACTCCACGCAGCAGGCACCGGGGCGGGGCGCCAGCCGGGCCTCGACATCGGCGGCGCCGAGCCCGTCGAGCAGGCCGGTGAGAAAGGCGTGGTTCAGCCCGCAGACCAGTGCGGTGTGTCGGGTGGCCAGGGCGTGGAACGGGCAGTTGTGCAGCAGCAGCCGCCCATGCCGCTGCGCGTCGGGCCGCGGCTCGAATCCGAGGCCGTCCAGCGCCGACAGGACGTCGCACCCGTCCTCGGCCAGTCCAACGCCGACGCTGCGGCCGCGCTCCCCGGCGAGCCGCCGCGCGGCGTCGTCGGCGTGGGCCGGGTCGTCAACGACCGCGTCGGCGAGGATCTCGGCGATCAGTTCGTAGCGGCGTTCCGGGATCGTGACGGCGAGACCGTCGCCAGCCGGTTCGTACACCTTCGGGCTGCGGCCCCGGCCTCTGGGTTGGCCGGGCGGGGCTTGGTAGCGGGCGCGCAGCAGGCCGGCGTCGACGAGCTTGTCGAGGTGGAACGCGGCCAGCCCGCGGGAGATCCCGGCGGCGTCGGCGGCCTCCTCGCGGGTGACCGGGTGGTCCTGGTGGCGCACGTGGTCGTACAGCGCCCGCCGGGACGGATCGGCGAGCGCGGCCACGGCCGTCCACCGGTTCTGCATCCGACCGAGATTATCACCAGCATCGGCTATTGAAATTTGGGTGCACGAGGTACAGCATGATTAACAACAACGCTGATTGGCGAAAATGGGTAGGTGGTTGACGTGGAACCGATGCAGCAGGCCAAACGACCCGTCAACGCCATCGCCGGCCCGTACGGGCACCCGCTTCACCCGGCACTGGTCACGATCCCGATCGGGGCATGGATCACCAGCCTCGTCTTCGACATCGCCTCCCACGTCGCCCACGACGAGACGTTCCTCGCGGACGGTTCCCGATGGCTGATCGCCGTCGGCGTACTCGGCGCCCTCGCCGCGGCGACCGTCGGAGTCCTGGACCTGTTCGCCATCCCCACCCGCACCCGAGCCTTCCGCACCGCCCTGGTCCACATGAGCATCAACCTGGCGGTGACCGCCGCGTACGCGATCGGGTTCGTCATCCGAGGCGGGCAACCGGCCACCCCGGTGCCCATCGGCGCCCTCGCCCTGTCGGCCGCGGCCCTGGCCGCCTTGACCGTCTCCGGCTACCTAGGCGGTGAACTCACCTACCGCTACGGGGTCCGCGTCGCCGACGAAACCACCCAGGCCGACGGCTATCGGACCGCGCCCGTCGCCACCACCATCAAGAAGGAGGGGCTCTGATGGCAGTCGCCGCACTGATCACCTGGTTGATCACCGCCGTCGGTGGATTCGTCATGCTCGGCACCTGGATCTCCGAAGGCGGCCACCGCCCGCGCAGCGGCACCCGGCTGGCCCCCGGCCTGGTGTTCGGCCACTTCGCGCTGGCCGCGATCGGGCTGGTGTTGTGGATCGTCTACCTCGCCGTCGACAAGGACGCGCTGGCCTGGACCGCGTTCGCGCTCCTGCTGCCCGTCGCCCTGCTCGGCTTCACCATGCTGGCCCGCTGGATCCCCGCCCGCCGCACCGACGTCGCCGAGTCCCGCTTCCCCGTCCCGGTCGTGGTCGGCCACGGCCTGTTCGCGGCCACCACTCTCGTCCTCGTCCTGATCACCGCCCTCGGTATCGGTGAGGGCTGACATGGCAGTCACCCCGCTACAGGTCGTCCGGCGCCGGCCCGGCCGGGACCTGGCCGCCGCCGAACAGGCCGCGGCCGCGTTCCTGGCAGCACTCGGCGTGGACCTCGACGCCGGCGGGCTGGCCGACACGCCGGGCCGGATGGCACGCGCCTACGCCGAACTGCTTACCCCGCGCGAGTTCCGGCTCACCACCTTCGACAACGACGAGGGATACGACGAGCTCGTCGTGGCCCGGGCCATCCCGATCCGCTCGGTGTGCGAGCACCACCTGCTGCCGTTCATCGGCGTCGCCCACGTCGGTTACCTGCCCGCCGACCGGATCCTCGGGCTGTCCAAACTCGCCCGGGTGGCGGAACTCTTCGCCCACGGTCCGCAGGTCCAGGAACGGCTGACCAAGCAAATCGCCGACTGGCTCACCGTCCACCTGCGCCCGAGAGGCGTCGGGGTGGTCGTCGAGGCCCAGCACCTGTGTATGACCCTGCGAGGGGTGCAGGCGGTCGGCGCCACCACCATCACCTCCACACTGCTCGGCGCCCTACGCGACGACTCGCGCTCCCGCGCCGAGTTCTTCACCCTCACCGGTGTCGGCGCCCACGCCTGACACGTCCCCCTAGGAGAAACCGTGACCGAGCAACATCCGTTCGTGATCGTCGGGGCCGGCCTGGCCGGGGCCAGAGCCGCGCAGACGCTCCGCGACGAGGGATTCGACGGCAAGATCGTCCTGTTCGGCGAGGAGGCCGAGCGCCCGTACGAACGGCCCGCACTGTCCAAGGGCCTGCTGCTGCGCACCACCAAACGTGACAGCGTCTTCGTCCACGACGCCAGTTGGTACGAAGAACACGATGTCAACCTGCATACCGACACCCGCGTCACGACCCTCGACCGGCAGGCCCGGCAGGTCACGCTCGCCGATGGGCGGCGCTTCGGCTACGACAGGCTGCTGCTTGCCACCGGGGCACGGGCCCGGACGCTGCCTGTCCCCGGCGCGCACCTCGACGGCGTGCTGCGGCTGCGTACCCTCGCCGACTGCGACCGCATCTCCGATGCGATCGTCGACGGGGCGAGCGTCGTCATCGTCGGCGCCGGCTGGATCGGCCTGGAAGTGGCGGCCGCCGCGCGCACCCGCGGTGCCGCCGTCACCGTCGTCGAGGCCGCCGACCTGCCCCTGCAGCGCGTCCTCGGCGACCAGCTCGCGACCGTCTTCGCCGACCTGCACCGCGACCACGGGGTCACCTTCCGCTTCGGCGCCCAGGTCCACGAGTTCCGTGGGTCGGACCGGGTCAGCGCGGTGCTGCTCGCCGACGGCACGGTCCTGCCCGCCGACCTCGTCGTCGTCGGTGTCGGCGTCCTGCCCAACACCGAACTCGCCGAACAGGCCGGCCTCGCCGTCGACAACGGCGTCGTCGTCGACCACACCCTGCGTACCAGCGACCCGTACATCTGGGCCGCCGGCGACCTGGCCAACGCCCGCCACCCCCTGCTGAACATCCGGGTACGGGTCGAGCACTGGGCCAACGCCCTGCACTCCGGACCCGCCGCCGCCCGCGGCATGCTCGGCCGAGCTGTCAGCTACGACCGGCTGCCCTACTTCTACACCGACCAGTACGAGCTGGGCATGGAGTACACCGGCCACGCTCCGCCCGGCTCCTACGACCGGATCGTCGTCCGCGGCGAACTCGCCGGCGGCGAGTTCATCGCGTTCTGGACCGCACAGGGGCGGGTGCTGGCGGGCATGAACGTCAACGTCTGGGACGTGACCGGCCCGATCGGGCAGCTGATCCGCTCCCGGCAGCCCGTCGACCTCGACCGCCTGGCCGATCCCGCCGTCGCCCTCGAAAGTCTGGTCGGGCGGGGGTGAGCCGACCCCGGCGAGGTGGTCGGCGACGGTGCTGGGAGGAGGAAGCCGCGCGCGTTCACCGCCGGTAGGTGTACCAGCGACCCGAAGGGGTACCCGCGCCCAACATCCCGCCAGAGAGGGAGGCTGTGTTGGAAAGTCGAGCCAAGGCGATGGGCCACGGGATCCACCCCATGCTGATCGTTTTCCCGCTGGGGCTGCTCGCCACGGCGGTGATCTTCGACATCCTGTATCTGATCACGGATCGGGCCGGATTCCAGATCTCCGCCGGGTACATCATCGGCGCCGGCATCATCGGCGGCCTCGTCGCCGCAGTCTTCGGATTCACCGACTGGCGGGCCATCCCGTCCGGCACCCGCGCCAAGCGGATCGGCGCGATCCACGGCATCGGCAACGTCGTCGTCGTGCTGTTGTTCGCGGTGAGCTGGCTGGCGCGGGCCACCGCGACGGACTGGGAGCCGAACGCCCTGGCCCTGATCTGCAGCTTCGCAGGGATCGTCCTGTCCGGGATGACGGCCTGGCTCGGCGGCGAACTGGTCGAACGGCTCGGCATCAGTGTCAGCGACGGCGCCGGCGTCAACGCGCCGAGTTCCCTGTCCCGCCGCCCCGCGCGCCGCTCCCGCGCCTGACCGGACCGGGGCGGCATCACCACGGCGCCACCGGCCCGTCGACCCACGTGCCGACGGAGGAACCCATGACCGGGTTGCGTACCGACCTGTACGAGCTGCGGATGGCGGCCAGCTACCTGCGCCGGGACATGGTGGAGCGCGCCACGTTCAGCCTGTTCGTCCGCCGCCTGCCGCCGCAGCGCGGCTTCCTGGTGGCCGCCGGGCTGGCCGAGGCACTGGCCTTCCTGGAGAGCTTCGCGTTCGACGAGGACGACATCGGCTATCTACGCGACACCGTAGGGCTCGACCAACCGACCCTGGCGGCGCTGGCCGGGCTGCGGTTCACCGGTGACGTCTGGGCCGTACCGGAGGGTCGCACGGTGTTCGCCGACGAGCCGCTGTTGGAGGTCACCGCGCCGATCGCGGAGGCGCAGCTGGTGGAGACCGGCGTGCTGAACCTGATCACCTTCCACACCACGGTGGCCAGCAAGGCGGCCCGATGCCGCCTCGCGGCCGGCGACGCGCAGTTGGTCGACTTCGCGTTCCGCCGGACGCACGGGATCGAGGCCGGGGCGGCCGTGGCGCGGGCGTCGGCGATCGCCGGCTTCGCCGCGACCAGCGACGTCGAGGCCGCGCGACGCTACGGGCTGCCGCCGTCCGGGACGATGGCCCACTCGTACGTCGAGGCGTTCCCCGACGAGCGTGCCGCGTTCCGCGCGTTCGCCACCGACTTTCCCACCAACCCGGTGTTCCTCGTCGACACCTACGACACGCCCGCCGGAGTGCGGGCCGCCGTCGAGGTCGTCGCCGAGTTGGGCCTGACCGGCCCGGTGGCCGTGCGACTCGACTCCGGGGATCTCGCCGCACTGGCCGTGCAGGCCCGCGCGATCCTCGACGACGCCGGGCTGACCCGGGCCCAGATCGTGGCCAGCGGCAGCCTCGACGAGGACGTCATCGCGGCGCTCGTCGCCAAGGGCGCACCGATCGACGCGTACGGCGTCGGCACCCGCATGGGCGTCTCCTTCGACGCGCCGTCCCTGGACAGCGCCTACAAGCTGGTGGCCGTCGGCGACCGGCCGGTGCTCAAGCTGTCGCCCGGCAAGGCCACCCTGCCCGGCCCCAAGCAGGTCTTCCGTGATCCCACCGGTGCCAGCGGCGACGTGGTGGGGCTGCGCGACGAACCGCGGCCGGGCAACCGCGAGCCGCTGCTCGTGCCGGTCATGCGCGGCGGTCGTCGCCTCGACGCCGCGGACCCGGCCGGTGAGGTACGCGCGGCGCGTCGCCGATTCGACGCGGACCTCACCTGGCTACCGGAGACGGCGCGTCGGCTGGCGGACCCGGCGCCGCTCACCGCCACCGTCAGCCCGGCCCTCACCGCGCTGCACGACCGGGTGGCGGCGCAGGTGGCGCGGGGCGGGACCTACTGAGCTGTCTCAGCCTGGGTAGCGCTGCGTCCTCGGCGGTGGAGAGCCGACCATCTGCCGGGCCTGGTCACTCCCCCACCTGAGCGATCGCACGGGCATCTGGGCCAGGGCCTGTCTCGAGGTCCGACTCATTTGATCTTGTGGCAGGATCGCGGGATGCTACGACTAACCGACTTCATCATCGATTGCCCGGACACGATGAAGCTGGCAGCCTTCTACTCCGGGGTGACGGGGCTCCCGGTCAAGGAGAGCAGTAACGAGAACTGGGCCGGTATCCAGTTCGGCGAGATCGAACTGGCCTTCATCCAGGTGGAGGACTACCGCGCCCCGCAGTGGCCCGACAGCGAGCACCCCAAGCAGTTCCACCTCGACTTCGAAGTCGACGACATCGAGGCCGAACAGCGCCGCGTCCTGGCCCTCGGCGCGACCCTGCAGCGGGACTGCACCGGCCCCGACGGCTACGGCTTCCGCGTCTACGCCGACCCCATTGGCCACCCCTTCTGCCTCTGCCGCAACAAGGGTGTCGTCTGGACCGATCAGGGCCCCGTCTGGCCCAAGCGCGACCAGTAGGCTCGCCGGGGTGGGACCCCGCAACCGTCGAGCGGTCCTGCTGCTGGGGGCGGCGGCCGTGATCGGTGCCGGCGCGGCCACCGGGACCCTCCTCGGCTACGGGTTCGCGTTCGCCTGGGTCGTGCACTTCGCGCTGACTGCCTGGATCGCCGGGTGGATGCAGCACGCGCAGCCTGCGCTGTCGGGCGGTTACTGGCGGGCTCGGCCCTGGGAGCCTGCTCTCCACCGACGGCTCGGCGTCTGGTGGTACGCACGCCTGCTGCGCCTGCTGGGCTGGGAGCGGGTCATCCGCAACCAGCGTGCCTTCGACGGCAGCCGGTCCGGTCTTGCGGCGCTGGCGCGCGACACCCGTCGCTCCGAGTTCGCCCACCTGGTGCTCGCCTTGATCGGGGTGGGTCTGGCCGGGTTTGCCCTGCTGCTGGGGGCTCGGGGCGCGGCGGGATGGCTCGCGGTCCTCACCGGGTTGCTGCACGTGTACCCGGTCCTGCTGCAGCGGGCGTTGCGGGCCCGGGTCGAGCGGATCGCCGCCGCCGAGCGGATCGCCACCGCTGCCGAGCGGGTCTGACGGCCTGCTCGACCGGGCCCGCGCCGGATCGCACGTGGTCTCGCTTCCGGGCTTCGGGCGAGAGCCCGAGTTCGTCGAGTTCAGGCTGTGTGAGCGCGTAGACGTGAATGTCGAACCGGTGACGCGTAGCCCTGCCGAAGCACGCGTGTGCGGTGGACGGCGACGCGCCGCCGGCGGTCTGAACGGGCAACAGGGATACCGGAGAACGGCGTCGGCCGGTGTCCCCACCCGGCCGACGCGCCGTTCACGCGGACGTCAGTGCTTTTCCAACTCCACCCTCGGCAGCAGCCTCGCCAGCGGCTCAGGCATCCACCAGGCGCGCCGGCCCATCAGCTGCATCGCGGCGGGCACGATCAGGCAGCGGATGATGACCGCGTCCACGAAGATGGCCACCGCCATGCCGAAGCCGGTCTGCTGGAGCAGCCGCTCCGGGCTGAGCATGAAGGCGCCGAAGACGACGATCATGATGGCGCCGGCGGCGCTGATGACCGAGCCGGTGTGGCCGAGGCCCTGACGGACGGCGAGTGCATGGTCCCTGGTGCGCACCCACTCCTCGTGGATCCGGGAGACCAGGAAGATCTCGTAGTCCATGGAGAGACCGAAGACGACCGCGAAGATCATCACCGGCAGGTACGCCTCGATCGGGCCGGGCTCAACGCCGAACCAGCCCTCCTGGAAGACCAGGGTGATCGCGCCGAGCGCCGCGCCGATGCTGAGCAGGTTGAGCAGCGCCGCCTTGAGTGGGATCAGGACCGAACGGAACACGGCCATCAGCAGGATGACGGACAGTCCGACGACGATAGCCATGAACAGCGGCATCCGGTCGGTGACCTTGGCGGAGTAGTCCTCGGCGGCCGCGGTCGAACCACCGACCAGGTAGCTGGCGCCGGTGAGTTCGGAGACGCCGGGCAGTACGTCGTCGCGCAGGTGCGCGACGAGCGCGGAGGTGTCCTGGTCCTGCGGCGACGACTCCGGGAACGTGATTATCGTGGCGACGCCGGGGTTCTTGGTCGGCATGGCCGGGGAGACGGCCTGGATGCCGGGGGTGTCGGCCAGGGCGTTGCTCGCCGCCTCGGCGGCGCCGGCGGCGCTGCCGCGCGGTGTGTCGTCGACGACCACGATCAGCGGCCCGTTAAAGCCGGGGCCGAAGCCTTCGGAGAGCAGGTCGTACGCCTGGCGGCTCGTGCTGTCGGGGTTGTCGCTGCCCGCGTCGGCGAAGCCCAGCCGCATGGTGAACGCCGGCAGGCACAGGGCGCCGAGCGCGACCACGGCCACCAGCATGGCGGTGAGCGGACGGCGCTGGACGGCGGCGGCAAGCGTGCGCCAGAGCGTGCCCTCGGGCGCCTTGCCCTTCGCCTCGCGCCTGGCGGCGCGGGCGGTGAACTGGCGGGCGAAGCGCGCGCCGAAGATGCCCAGCAGCGCGGGCAACAGGGTCAGCGAGGCGGCCATGGTGACCAGCACGGTCAGCGCCACGGACAGGGCCATGCCCTTGAGCGAGCCGAGACCGAGGGCGACCAGGCCCAGCAGGGCGAGGATGACGGTGCAGCCGGCGAAGAACACGGACCGGCCGGCGGCGTCGAGGGCGTCTATTGTGGCCCGCTCGGGGGTGGCGCCCTCGACCAGTTCGGCCCGGTAGCGGGCGAAGATCAGCAACGCGTAGTCGATGCCGACGCCGAGGCCGACCAGCATCATCACGTACGGGGTGTAGGCGGCGATGGTGAACAGGTGCGAGGCGAGGATGATGATGCCGAGAGTGGAGCCCACGGCGAAGACGGCCGTGATGATCGGCAGCCCGGCGGCGATGACGGTGCCGAACATGAAGACCAGGATCACCAGCGCCGCGAGCAGCCCCGCGCCTTCGGCCGCGCCGCCCGAGCTCTGCCCGAGCAGCCGGGCCGGCGCGCCGCCCAGTTCGACCTGGAGGCCGTCGCCGGCCGCCTCCTGGGTCACGTCGTAGACGCGCTCGGCGTCCTCCTTCTCCATGTCCTTGGCGGGCACGTCGAGCATCACCGTGGCGTAACCGATGGTGCCGTCGGGCGCGATGGCGGCCGCATCCTCGTAGAGGCTGCGTACCTGCGCGACGTTGGGCTGCTCGGCGACCTCGGCCAGCATCGTCTCGACGCGCTGCCGGACGGCGGGGTCGCGCAGTCCGTCCCTGGCGTGCAGGACGATCTCCATGGTGTCCCCGGCACGGGCCGCGCCGCTGGCCGCCAGCAGGTCGGCGGCGGCCTGGGACTCGGTGCCGGGTAGGGAGAAGTCCTCACGGTAGTCGTTGCCGGCCATGACGGCCGAGGTCCAGACGCCGATCATCACGGCGAGCCAGAGCAGCAGGGCGAGCCAGCGGCGGCGGTGGGAGAAGCTGGCGACGCGCGCGAACACGCCCGGCCGGCCGCGTGAGTGCGGTGCGGCCTGGGCGATCTCTTCGGTGAGGGTCATGCTCTCTTTCCAGGTCGGATCAGCAAGGGGAGTCGGTCGGCGCGTTTCACCACGGGGTGGTTGCGCGCGGGCCCGTCCTCGCGGGTCTGGCGGCCCGCCCGGGGTTGTGGCGGGCGCACATCCGGATCGACACCCCGCAGATTTCACATGGATCTGCCCGTCACGGATACGGTCACGAGCCTGATGGGCCCGGTGTGCCGCCAGGGCGGTCTTGACTCAGCCAGCCGGGTACGGGGTGGCAACGGGCGTGGTCAGGTGGTGGTGAAGTCGGCCATCATGGCCATGTCCTCGTGTTCGAGGTTGTGGCAGTGCAGCATGAAGGTCCCGGCGTAGTCGGTGAACCGGATGGCGATCTCGACCGCTTCGGACGGGCGTACGTCGACGGTGTCCTTCCAGCCGGCGTCGTACGGGCCGGGTGCCCGGTTGTTGCGGCTGATCACCTGGAACGGGTCGAGGTGCACGTGTACCGGGTGGTGGAAGTCGCTGATCAGTCGCCAGACCTCGGTGGTGCCGAGGCGCGGCCGGGCCAGCGGGCGGCCGGGTCGGTAGGGCTGGCCGTTGATGGTCCATCCGTGGTCGGGGCGCAGCTGGAAGTGGAACGTCCGCGTCACTGCGGCGCGGGCCGGGTCGAGGGGCTCGATGTGGCTGAGTCGCTCGGGCAGGCCCGGCTCGTCGTGGGTCGCGCCGGTGATGTCGAAGGCCATCACGTGGGCCGTGTGGCCGGTGCCGAGGCGGTTCACCAGCCGTACGCGGGTGCCGGGACGGTAGCGAGAGAAGTCGATGACCACGTCGAAGCGTTCGGCGGGTGCGATGTCGATGGTGTGGTGGGTCAACGGGCGGTGCAGCAGACCACCGTCGCCGCCGATCTGCACCAGGCCGCCGTCAGGGGCCGGCGGGTCGAGTGCCAGCCGGTACCGCCGGGCGTTGGAGGCGTTGAGCAGCCTCAGCCGGTACCGGGCCCGGTCGGTCCGCAGCACCGGCCAGGGTGCGCCGTTGACGAGGATGACGTCGCCGAGCACGCCGTTCATGTACGGATCGGTGACGCCGGGGCTGCGCAGGTCCGGGTCGATCAGCGGGTAGCGCAGCGAACCGTCCGCGGCGAACGACCGGTCGGCGATCATGATCGGGATGTCGCGGTCGCCGGCGGGTAACCGCAGCGCGTCCTCCTCGTCGTCGTGCACGAGGTGGAAGCCGGCCAGCCCGCGCCAGACCGCCACGCCGGTGTGCCCGTGCCGATGGTCGTGGTACCAGAGCGACGCGGCCCGCTGCCGCATCGGGTACGTGTAGTCCCGCTCGCCGACGCTGATCCGCCCCGGTTCGTGGCCGCCATGGTGGCCGGCGTGGTGGCCGACGTGCGCTGGGGTGCTTCCTCCGGCCGGCATGATGAGGTCCGCGGGGTAGCCGTCGCTGTCGGCGGGGGTGTGTCCGCCGTGCAGGTGGACCACGGTCGGGTGGGGCAAAGTGTTGCGGTGCCGGACGACGGTGCGCCGACCGGTGCGGGAGCGGATCGTGGGGCCGGGGAAGCTGCCGTGGTACGTCCACGCCTCGGTGGGCAACCCGGGCAGGATGCTCAGCGTGACCGGCCGTTGGGTGATCTCGTGGTAATCCGTCGTGGCGTCGGAGCGTACCGGCGCGAGCACCGGAGGAACGGGCAACGGCACCTGGTACGGCCGGGGCAGCGGCACCTGGCTCGGCAGCAGCCGGCCCGGTTCGCCGGGGCCGAGCAGCCCGCTGCGGGCGAGCCAGCCACCGCCGGCGGCCGCCGCCACGGCGGCCGCGCCCGTGCCGAGCAGTCGACGGCGGGTGATTCGTGGACTCATGCGGCCTCCTCCGTGGTCAGGTCCGGCGTCCGTCGGGTCGGCGTGCCGGTCGCCGTCCGCGGGGGACGGGTGGGTGCCGCGCCCCATGACCTGACGAGCAGCAGCGCCACGCCCACGGTGAGTCCGACGGCGAGGGGAACATGGACGGTCAGGACCCGCTGCTCGCCGAGGGGGATCAGCGCGCCGGCGATCAGGAGTTGGATCAGGCTGGTCCGCACCGGCCAGGACGGGCCCCTGCTGGACCGCCACCAGACGACGGCGGTGATGCACTGCGCCAACAGGGCGAGCGCCAGCAGCCCTCCGTTGAGGCCGTGGGCGGCGAGGGCGTCGTAGTGCCCGGAGAGGAACCCGCCGGCGAGGGCGGCCTGGCCGAGGATCAACACGGCCACGCAGGTGGTGATCGCGCGGAAGAGCAGCCACGACCGGGAGCGTGCGGCCCCCGGGGTGGGGGTGGGCGCGTGGTGGTCGAGGATCGTCACGTCACCCGTCCTCAGTTCTGGGCGTCGACGACGGCCGGCTGCCGGTTCTGGCGTACGCCGCGCCGCCAGACGTCGACGATGTCGCTGACGGCGGTGATGTCGGTGGTCGGATCCCCGTCGACGAGCAGCAGGTCGGCGCGGAGCCCGGGCGCGATGCGGCCCCGGTCGGTCAACCCGAAGTGCCGGGCCGACACGCTCGTGGCCGCCGCCAGCGCCTCGGTCTGGGTCAGTCCGGCCTTGACGAGCAGCGCCAGCTCGCGGTGCATGGCGGTGCCGTGCTGCGGGGCGAACGGGGTGGCATCCGTGCCGGCCAGCAGCGTGACGCCGGCCCGGTGCAGCACGCCGGCGGCGTGCACCGCGTTGGCGGCGCTGCCCGCGGCGACGTGGTCCAGGGCGGCGCCCTGGCTGATCGCTTCGAAGTAGGCGAGCGTGGTGACCACGAAGACGCCGTCGCCGGCGATCCGCTCCGCGAGTCGCCAGCCGATCGGGTCGTTGGACCCGGCGTCGGCGTAGACGTGCGCGAGCCCGTCGACACCGGCGTCGAGGGCGATGGTCACCTCCCGGGTCGTGATGGCGTGTGCGAGCACTGTCAGACCGACGGCGTGTGCCGCCTCGACCAGGGCGGACACGACGTCGGGGGTCAGCACGGGAAGGTCCGCGCCGTGCATCGCCCCGTCGTCGACAACGATCTTGATGTAGTCGGCGCCCTCGGCGACCCGGGCGGCGACGAACGGCTCGGCGTCCGCCACCGTCGCGACGGTGGGGAACGGGCCGGCGGCGTCGCCGAGCGCCGCCATCGCCTGCGCGTCGAGACCGGTCATCAGTTGGCTCGGGTGGCCGCCCGGAGCCGTGGCGAGCAGGCCGCAGCTGCGCAGGTCGGCCACGTCATCGCGGTCGGCCGCCAGCCGGCGCTGGCGGGCCAGGTTGTCCGGCAGGCAGAACATGTCCAGTTCGGTGGTGACGCCGGCGGCCAGGGCCTGGGCGAGGCTGCCGTCGAAGGTGTGGGTGTGGGCGTCGATGAGGCCGGGCAGCAGGGTCCGGCCGACGCCGTCGACCTGCACGTCGGCCGGCCGGCCGTCCGGTTCGGCAATCCGGTCGCCGTCGATGAACACGTCGGCTCGTTCCACGGTGCGCTGCCCGTCGAACACCCGGACGTCACGGATCACGGTACGCATTGCGGCCTCCAAGGCGGTGGGAGTGGCTCGGCCGGGACGGGATCGTCCTGACTCGGCAACCAGGAGGGCGCTCGCGTCGCCAACTGTGACAGCGGTGGTGCTCGGCTGCGGAATGAATCACATTTCGCCACCGGGGATGTCACACTTCGGCACGGCGGTGCCCTCTCAGAGGTGAACCCGACCGGAGGTGACACCCGTGTCCGACGACGTGCAGCCGGCGCCGACCGCCGACCCGACGACTACCTTCCTCGCCCACCGGGAGCTGCTGTTCTCGGTGGTCTACGCGATGCTGGGCAGCGTCGCCGACACCGAGGATGTGCTGCAGGAGACCTGGCTGGCCTGGGCGGCAAGAAACCACACCGACGGTGCGTCGATCGAGAACCCCCGCGCCTATCTGACGCGGGTCGCCGTCAACCAGGCCCTCGCCCAGCGCGCGGCCCTCGACCGGCGCCGCGAGTCCTACGTCGGCCAGTGGCTGCCCGAGCCCCTCGCCACCCTGCCCGCCGAGGACGGCGACGCGGGCGACGCCGTCCTGCGCGCCGAGTCCTCGTCGATGGCGCTGCTGGTGGTGCTGGAGACCCTCACTCCCGCGGAGCGGGTCGTCTTCGTCCTGCACGAGGTGTTCGGCTACCCGCACACCGAGATCGCGACCATCATCGGCCGCTCACCGGCGGCGGTGCGCCAACTCGCCCACCGGGCCCGTGAGCATGTGCAGGCGCGCCGCCCCCGGTTCCAACCCGATCCCCGACTCCAGCGGCAGGTGACCGAGCGGTTCCTCACCGCCGCGCTCGGCGGTGACCTGCGCGGCCTGCTGGCCGTCCTCGCCCCGGACGTCACCCTGTGGACCGACGGCGGCGGCAAGGGCCCCGCCACCAGCCTGCACCCGGTGCACGGGCGCGACGAGGTGGCACGGCTGCTCCTCGCGGTCGCCGCCAACGTTCCGGCCGGGCTCGACATCCGTTACCGGCCGGTCAACGGCGATCCCGCCGCGATCCTGTTCGAGCGCAATGTCCCGTTCGCGGTCCTCGTGCTCGACCTCGACCCCGAGCGGGAGGCGGTGCGCCGGGTCTTCTCCGTCACCAACCCCGACAAGCTCTCTCGGGTCGGCGGATGAGGCAGCGCAACGCGAGCCGGCCCGGTCGTGCCGACGAGCGGCCGTTGAGGACGCATCTGCCACACGTCCGCCGGGTCGTCGCCGGCAACGGCCCCTGCTGCAAGTCCTTCCTCTGGCCAACGTCCGTTGTCAGGTCAGGTGCCAGGCCGGCACCTTCCGCGCCGTCGTAGGCGGTCCAGGTCCACGGCCCCTCGGAGCGCCCCGCACGACCGGCGGCGTCGGCAACGTCGTCGCCGGTCGTCAGGTAGGACCTGGCCCTGGCGCGGCCACCGTGGCAAGGTGGTGAGGCGCGCTTGACGCTGGAGTTCGATCATGCAGGAACGGGTAGTCGTCGTCGGCTACGACGGCGCGGAGTTGCTGGACGTCGCCTGCGTGACGTCCAGTCTCCACCTCGCCAACCGCATCGGGGCCAACCCACCCTACCGACCCCTGCTCGCCACACCCGGCAGCCGTCCCATCACGTGCGACTCGGGGCTGCGGGTGGACGCCCATGTCGCCGTGGAGCGGTTCAACGCCCCGCTGGACACCCTGCTGGTCTCCGGTGGCCTCGGCCACGAACGGGCTGCCGGAAGCATCTCCCTGGTCGGACACGTCCGACGCTTGGCCGCCCTCGCTCGCCGGGTCGCGGCGGTCTGTACGGGGTCCACGGTGCTGGCGGAGGCCGGTCTGCTCACCAACCGGCGCGCCACCACCCACTGGATGTACGCCGACCAGCTCGCGCACCGCTATCCCGACGTGCAGGTCGATCCGGATCCGATCTACATTCGGGACGGCAGTATCGCGACCTCCGGCGGCGTCACAAGCGCCCTGGATCTGACCCTGGCGTTCATCGAGGAAGACCACGGGGTGGCACTGGCGCGCGGCGTCGCGCTGGGCACGGTCGCGTATCTGCAGCGCCCGGGCGGCCAGACGCAGCGGAGCATGTTCCTGACCCCGCACACCACCGACGATCTCGTGGTTCGCCGGGCGACCAACCACATCCTGAGCCACCTCGGCGACGATCTCAGCACCGGCAGACTGGCACGGCTCGCCGGGGTCAGCGAACGCCACCTGTCCCGGCTGTTTCTCACCTACGTGCACGAGACCCCCGCGCAGTACGTGCGACGGGCGCGGACCGAGGCGGCGGCGCACCTGCTGACGTCGACCGCTCTGCCGCTGGCCGCGGTGGCCCGGCGGTCCGGCTTCGGCTCGACCGAATCGCTGCGGCAGGCGTTCCGCGACCGGTATGCCGTTCCGCCGTCGCAGTACCGGCGAAGCCGCCAGTCGTCCGGAACACCTGAACCCACGATATCGGCATCGCTTCACAGGAATCCGGACCCGACCCACCGCGGCTGCTGACCGGCCCTGGCGCGGCCCCGGACGATCGGTGCCATGACTGAGAGGCTGGTGCCGCGTCGGGCGAGGCTCACCGATCGTTGGCCGACCGCGTTGGCGATCGTGTGCGGCTCAGGCGCGATCACCGTGATAGCGCTCGTGGGACGCGAGGCGGAGCTGTTCGGCCCCGCCGTCGCCACGATGGCGGGAATCTATCTGATGGCGTACGCGGTCGGTCGTCCGTCGGCGGCGTGGCCGGCTTTCGTCGTGCTGAGCGCGGTCGTGTCGGTGCTGCACGTCCTGCGGCAGTCGCAGCTGCTCCCGCTCGATCCGGCGACGGGGATGGCGTTCGTCCTGGTGCCGCTGTGGTGGTGGGCGGTGGCCCGCCGCCGGTTCACCGACGTCGGCACATTTTCGATCCAGACTGGCGGCGCGATGGGCTTCGGTGTGCTCACGTTGCTGTGCGCAGCAGCTCAGCCGCAGCTGGGGGCCGTGCTGGCCGGTATCGGTTTCCTGACGCACGGGGTCTGGGACGCGTACCACTTCACCGCCGGCAAGGTGGTGAGCCGGCCGTGGTCGGAGTTCTGCGCTGTGGTCGACCTCGTGGTGGGCGCGGCCCTGATCGTCGCCGCCACGGCAAGGTGAGCGATGTCCGACGTGGAGCCGCTGATCGGCGGCACCGGGCTGGCGGTTCGCGTGTTGGGGCCGCTCGAGGCATCGGTGGACGGGCGGCGGGTCACCCTGACGTCACCCCGGCTGCGCAGCCTGCTGGTGGTGCTGGCCCTGTCGGCGGGGGCGCCGGTGTCGATCGACCGGCTGGCGGCCGCCATCTGGGATGAGGACCTGCCCGAGCACGCCCGTCGCGCGGCGCAGGTCTACGTCACGCGGCTGCGGGCCGCTCTGGGGGCCGACCTGATCCGCACCGTACCGGGCGGATACCTGCTCGTGACCGCCCCGGAGCAGGTTGACGCGATCCGGTTCGGGCGGCTGCTCGATGCCGCGGCGGCGGTCCCGGACACCGTCGTGGAGCGGGCGCGGCTGGACGAGGCGCTGGCCCTGTGGCGTGGCGCTCCCTTCGACGGGATGCGCTCGGCGTGGCTGGCGACGGTCGTGGCGCCCGGGTTGGTCGAGCGCTACCTCACCGCCGTGGAACGCCGCGTCGAACTGGATCTCGCTCAGGGGCGCCACGAGGAACTCGTGCCGCAGTTGCGCCAGTTGGCCGGGCAGTACCCGACTCGGGAGAGGCTGTGTGGCCAGCTGATGACCGCGCTGTTCCGGGCCGGGCGGCGGTCCGATGCGCTCGACGCGTACCAGCGGCTGCGCCGCATGCTCGCCGACGAACTCGGCCTCGACCCTGAGCCATCCATGCGTGAGCTGCACCGACACATCCTGACCACCGAGGCCGTGCCGGCCCAGCCCGTCGACCGGTGGCTCGCGGCCGCCCCGGTGCCCCGGCAGGTCCCGCGGGGAGTCACCGACTTCACCGGCCGGGCCGAGACGCTGGCGCGGCTCGACGCCCTGTTGACGGGGAGCGGCTCCGCGCCGCCGGCGGAGGTGGTGATCGCGGCAGTCATCGGCACCGCCGGGGTCGGCAAGACCGCGTTGGCCCTGCACTGGGCGCACCGGGTAGCCGACCACTTCCCCGACGGCCAGCTGTACGTGAACCTGCGCGGGTTCGACCCTTCCGGCCGGGTCATGGACACCGGCGAGGCCCTTCGCGGGTTCCTCCACGCCCTCGGTGTTCCGCCGCAGCACATCCCGCCCACCCTCGAGGCGCAGACCGGCATGTACCGCAGCCTTCTGGCCGGCAAGCGGATCCTCGTCCTGCTGGACAACGCCCGCGACGCGGACCAGGTCCGGCCGTTGCTGCCCGGCACGCCGGGCAACCTCGCACTGGTGACCAGCCGCAGTCAGCTCGCCGGGCTGGTCGCCGCCGAGGCCGCCCACCCGATAACGGTCGGCCTGCTCCCCCACGCGGAGGCACGGCGGATGCTGGCCGCGCGGCTGGGCGCCGATCGTGTGGCCGCCGAGCCGAAGGCGACCGAGGCGATCATCACCCGCTGCGCACGGCTACCGCTGGCACTGGCCATCGTCGCCGCCCGGGCGGCCACGTACCCGGCGTTCTCACTCGCCGCCCTGGCCGAGACGCTGCGCGATCCCGCCGGCAGGCTGGACGCCCTGACCGCGGACGGCACCGCCATGAACATGCGGGCGTCCTTCTCCTGGTCCTACCGCAGCCTCACGCCGGACGGGGCGCGCCTGTTCCGGCTCCTCGGCCTGCACCCCGGCCCCGACACGTCCACGCCAGCCGCGGCCGGCCTCGCCGCGCTGACCGTTCGCCGTGCGCGCGTCATCCTCGCCGAACTGACCTGCGCGCACCTGCTCGTCGAGCACCGCCCCGGCCGGTACGCCTTCCACAACCTGCTCCGCGCCTACGCGGGCGAACTCGCCAGGGACACCGATCCCGGGGCCGAGCACGAAACGGCGACGCTCCACGCGCTGGGCCACCACCGCAAATGCATCGAGTCGTCTTCGGAATGACTGAGCGGCATTGGCCGCCATCCCACCTCGGGAACCGATTCGATGCGTTCATCTCGGGGTGGGCCATCTAGGCTGGCCTTCCCGGGATCCGACGCAGACAAGTTCGGACGGCGCCCGTACAGCCATGTCGAGCCCCTGCTCCAGACTCTCGCCGAGCAACCAGATCAGGCCGGAAGAGAAGGCGACCATCCTCGCCGAGGCCGTTACATACACGTACGAGTGACTCAACCACCAGGCCACAGGAAACACGTCCTCCTCGACAACCGATTCCACTTCGGCCGCCTCAGAGCGATGCCTCCGCCCCACTCCACCCGGATCAACGATCAGTGGCTCCGCGTTGGTGAAATTTGGCCCCTCGCTGTTGATCGGAGCTATCTCCAGGCCGGAAAGCGCCTCCACGAAGGCGATCGCGGGCAGATTGCTCCGATAGCCTTCCGCGACCAGGTCGGTGACGATCTCACCCACGTCGACCTTCCGGCCCCAGAACCATCCGGACGCCTCAAGGGCAGCGATGACTGAGGAGGGAAGCGAGGCGAAGTCCAGCATCTCACCGTCAGTTGACACTGATATAAAGTCCTCTCAAGACCCGGGCACAAGCTCCGCAGGGACGGGCAAGGTCACCGTGCGCCCCCTTGCCGGTGTCACTGACGTGCACCACCGTCATGTGGCCGCCACGGATGGCGTTTGGATTTTCTGCTGCGTATGCCGCCGCCAGACACTGCGTTTCGGCACAGCCGAGGTGCGGGTGGTCGAATTCGGAAAGCTCGTCTCTCATGCCATCCGGGATATTGGTCTTGGACTTGTTGTGTGCCCGGTACGTAGCCCCACTCGGCGACTTGTATTCAGCGGCGAAGTCCGCTCCCCTGATCTCCGCATCATCCGCCACTTCCAGAAGGTCGTCTGACGGGTTGCAGTTGTGGACGAGGACCGGGGTGTCGCCGGCCATCACATGGTACGTGTGGACGGCGTCGACCGTGAGGTCGTACATGGTCTGGGCGCCCGTGTACGAACGGACACCGGTAACTGTCGCCACCCGGCCGTCGGTGGTGCGCAGCTCGTGCCCGACCGTCAGCTCGGCGGCGTTCACCCACGCCTTGGCCGTCTGGTCCCAGAACGGGTGGTGGTCGGTGGTGTGCAGGACGGTCGTGCCCGCGGCGAGCGCGCCCGCCGCGGCGAGCCCGGCCAGTGCCAGGCGCGGGCCGGAGGTCCGCTTCGCCGGCGCGCGCTTGTCGCGCACCGTCACGGTGACGTCGGTCAGGTCGGTGTCGCGGTTGGTGTGCAGCGCGGTGACCCGCTGGGCGGTGGTCCGTCCCGTCACCGGGTCGGTGGCGAGCACCCTGTCGCCGAGTTTCACCTGGCTGATCGGCCTGCGTTCACCGTCCGCCAGCCGGACTTTCGTGTTCGCGCGGAAGCTGTGGAGGCAGCCGGCGGGTCCCCTGGGCGCGTTGCGGATCCAGTCGAGCACCGCCTTGGACTGCTTCTGTACGGCGCTGATGACGCTGTTCGCCCAGGCTTTCATCCTGCCGAAGTTGGTGACCGCGTGCCACGCCTTCTTCACCGCGCCGATGAGTTCGCCGACGCGGTGCAGCTTGCTCCAGGGGATGATGCCGATGAGCATGGAGATGCAGGCGCCGAGGCTGCCGCCGCCGAAGCAGGCTTTGATGTCGTTGATGCCGAGGACCTCCTGCAGGATCTCGCCGCCGGCTTCGATGACGACGTCGAAGAGGCTCTTGTTCTGGATCCGCTTGGCTTCCTCGTACTCCTCGCGGGTGTGGCCGCTGGCCTTGAACGCGGCGTCCTGGATCTGCTTGATCTTCTTGTTGTTGCGGGCGAACTTCGCGGCCTTGGTCGCCGCCCGCTTGATCTGCTGCTTGGTCGCGTATCGCAGCGACGGGATGTACACCGAGCCGTCGGCCTCGACGAAGTACTTGAGGCCGTCCGGGTCGCTCATGCTCGCCGGGTTGTTGTTCGCGTACGCGTATCCGTTGAGCTGTTGCGGGTCGCTCGGGTCGATGACCGGGTCGACCGAGATGAACCGGCCGAGCGCCGGATCGTACGCACGGGCGCCGAGTTGGACCAGTCCGAGGGAGGCGTCGCGCGTCCCGCCCACGAACTCGTGCTCGTCGGGCCAGGTGGTGGGCGCGGTTCCGCGTACCTCGCCGAACGGCAGGAACTGACGCCGGGTGACCGCCAGGGTGTCGGCCTTCAGCGTGGTCATGGTGGTGCCGTGGTGGTCGGCGACCTGCCAGTGGGCGCCCGCTGCCGTGCGTACCCCGATCGGCGCGCCGGCGTGGGAGTAGAAGCGGGTCCCGGTCTTGACGCCGGTGGCGCGGTCGAGCCGGATCTCCTGGCCGCCGAGGTACAGGGTGATGGCGGTCGGGTCGCGGCGCAGCAGCCGGCTGCCGTCGGCGTCGTAGACGATGCTGGTGTCCTTGCCGTCCGCCGAGCGTGCCGAGGCCAGCCGCCCGCTCGGGTCCCAGTCCAGGGTCTGCGCCGAGCCGTTCAGGTTCCGGGTGACGGTGTTCCCGGCCTTGTCGTAGGCGAACGTGTCCGCCCTGGATCCGGTCGGGCCGGTGGTGGTGACGGATTCGAGGGCGTGGCTGGCCTCGTTGTACTCGTAGCTGCTGACGGTGTCCGCGGCGCCGGCGAGTCCGTGTTTGCGCAGCTCGGTGCGGTTGCCGCTGGCGTCGTAGCGGTACGACGTCCAGTACGGGTCGTCGCCGCCGACGGTGCCGAGTACGCAGTCGGCCGCGGTCGTCCACGCCTCGACCATCCGGCGGAGGTGGTCGTAGTCGAAGCACTGGCGGTCGGTCGCCTCGCTCGACGGCACGTCCTCGATCCTGGTCATGTTGCCGGCCGGGTCGTAGGTGTATCGCAGGTCGTTGACCTTGACGCCGCTGGCCGCTTCCCGCTCCACGAGGTGCCGCGTCGACCGGCGGGTGGCGTAGTCGTAGAAGTGGGTGCTCCAGGCCCGCGCCCCTGCCGAACCGATCGCCAGCTGCCCCGGCTCGCCGAAGCGGGTGTACCGGGTGTCGTTGACGTACGTGCCCAGCTCGCTGGTGGTCGACCTCGGCAGGCCCAGGTCGTCGTACCTGACGGTCAGCGTCTCCTTGACCAGGTCACCGGCCCTGGGTAGCTCGGTGGTGGCGATGCTGCCGTCAACGCGGTAGGTGAGGTTGGTCTGGTAGGTGCCGGCGAGATCCCCCTCCGCCTGGGGGATCGTCACGATGGTGCCCGTCGGCCGGTTCGCGGGGTCGTAGCCGGCCACCTTCACGGTGTAGTCGTGGCCGTTGTCGGTCCGGGTGCTGGAGGTCAGCAGGCCCTTGCGCATGGTGTCGTACGTCCACGTCGCGCGCAGGGGGCCGGTCTGGGAGCCGGCGCGTTCCTCGGTCCTACGGCCGAGTGTGTCGTAACTGAAGGCGAGCGTCTCGCCCTCCGCGTTGGTGGCCGTCGTCAGCTGCCCCGCCGGGTCGAACGTGGCCCGGGACGTGCCGGTGTCGGGGTCGTGCGTCGCGGTGCGGCGGCCGAGCAGGTCGTACTCGTACCGCCACTGGCGCCCGTCCGGGTCGGTGACCGTGGCGAGCTGCCCGGTGTTGGTGTAGGTGTACCGGGTGACGTCGGCCGGACCCTGCGGGCTCGGCCCGTGGTACTGGTACAGCGCGGTGGTCTTGCCGTCCGCGTCGACGTACGTCGTGGTCGCCGTGCCGCCCGCCGGTGGCGTCTGGTCGGTGCGGTCGCCGTGGTACGTGATCGTGCCGTGCCACTTCTCCTCGCCGAACGACTTCAGGATCGCCTGAGTGGGCCGCCCGACACCGTCGTAGATGATGACGTTCTGGGAGGGAACGTTGTTGTCGGCGGCCTCCACCAGCGTGGTGCCGGCCGCGCCTTCGGCGTAGTACCCGGAGTTGGTGGTGACGGCCAGGCCGCGGGAGTCGTAGCCGGTGTCGGTGACGACCCTGCCATCGACGACGCCGCCCTCGCCCCAGGCCGGAGACTGGGTCTGCCGGGGGCGCAGGAAGCCGTCGTAGAGCGCGTAGCTGGTGAGGTAGTTTCCGTTCGCCCGCAGGGAGTCGGTGGCCACCGCGCTGGCGCCGTCGCGGCGCAGGAAGTACCGGTACCGCAGGTTCGGCCCTTCGCCGATGTCCGCGTTGCGGCCGGGCAGCCAGACGCCGACGACGCGGCCGAGCGGGTCGTAGCGAACGTCGGTGCGGCGCCCGCCAGGGTCGACGGTCGTCAGCGGCTCGCCCCAGGCCGGCGACAGCTCGGTCGTCGTGGTGTGGTCGTCGGCCGTCGTCGTCGGGTCGAGCTCGTTGGTGACGGTGATCTTCGTCGTCAGGCCGGCGGTCTCGGTGTACGTGGTGGTCGTCTTCCGGCCCAGCGCGTCCCAGGTCTCCCTCGGACGGCCGTACCCGTCGAAGGTGGCCCGGTTGGTGACGACGTAGACCGGCTTTCCGTCCACGTAGTCGGAGACCTGCTCGGCCTTCTCGGGGTTACCCGCGGCGTCGTAGCTGGTCTTCGTGTCCGAGACGATGTCCCGCGGGTACGCCGGCGTGGCCGCGCACGCGACGGCGACGGTCTCGGTGCGCGCGGGGCGGAAGCCGTCGTACCAGGTGCGCGTGCACTCCTCGTCGCCGGCGACCGCGAGGTCGCCCTGGTCGTCGACCCGGGCGACGAGGCCGTCGTCGGTGTACTCCCGGTCGACCCGCGTGCGGCGCCAGCCGCCGCCCGACAGCGCGGTGTACTCGCGGACCGCCTTGACGTCCACCTGGTGCGCCCGCAGGTTCCCGGACGCGGCGGTCTCGCGTTGCCAGACGTCGTTGATCGTCGTGCTGACGACCGCGCCGCCGTCGCCGTCGTAGATGGTCCGTTCGCGCAGCTGCCCGCTGAGCTGGTTGTCGTCGGCCGCGGAGCCGCCCTGGCTGTCCGGCACGGCCGGCCCCTCCATGCCGCGGAAGTACCGGTACCCCGAGACGGAACGCACCCCGCCGCCGTCGCCGTGGCGCACCACGACCCTGCCGTAGCCGCGCCACTCCGACCAGGTGCGCCTCTTGGCCACGACCAGCTCGTTGTCGTTGTAACGCCAGGCGCCGCCGCCGAGGTACTGGTACGCCATGACCTCGGCCGGGCCGCCGCCCACCCGGTCGGTCTGGGTCACGCTCTCCACGACGTACTTGTGCATCCAGTCGGTGAACTCCACCCCGCCGTCCGGCTGCCACTGGACGGGGAAGCAGCGCAGCGTGTTGCCCTCCGGTCTGGGCAGGGCGGCCGCGGTGCACTCGGTCGGGGCGTAGTTGACGCTCACCACCCCGCCGTACTCGTTGTACACCCCGGCCAGCCGGAACTTCGACAGCGGCGGCAGGCCGTCGGACCCGGAGTTCACGCGGTTGTCGAACGCCTGCCCGCGGAACGTCACCTCGGGCGTCGGGGTGTCGGCACCCTGGTAGACCCCCGAGTGGCCGATGCGCTCCAGCCACAACGCCGGCCCGGCTCCGCCGCCGCTGTCCCCCGTGGCCGGAAAGCTGTGGGTGAACGTCCACCGGTCGACGTCCTCGCCGCCGACGTAGGTGGTGACGCTCGCCAGCCGCTGGGTGGTCCAGAACGTCGGGGACTGGGTCGTGCACCCGGTCGCGCACTTCTGGTCGAAGGGGACGTCCGGGTAGCTGTCGCTGTTCTCCAGCCCGCAGTTCTTGCCGGGGGCGCACCGGGGCGCGGTGCCGAAGACCACCTTCGCCGGCGGGGTGCCGGCGAGCTCGTTGCCGAGCCGGGTGCCGTACTCCGCCCGGCGCAGGAGGATGCCACGGTCGTACTCGACCGTCCGCCGGCCCTGGTTCGCGCCGTAGGAGTTCTTCTCCTTCTCGTACCAGTAGGTGATCGTGTTGCCGCGCGGGTCGACGACGTGGTCCAGGTTCCACCGGTACGCCTGGGCGCACGACGACTCGGCGAACGTGGCGGCGTGGCACGGCTCGTTCGTGTGGTTGCCGAACACCGGCACGGTCTGCACGGAGTTGGTCTCGGGCTTGCCCGCGGTCCAGCCCGGCAACCGGTTCACACCGAAGAAGTACCGGGTGCCCTCGCGGGTGGTGACCTTCCAGTGTTCGCCGTCGGCGTCGCCGTTCGCCCTCGTCGGGTCGGCCAGCAGCTCGATGCGCGAGCCGTCGTCCTGCTTGAGCCGCCAGACGTTGGTGCCGGCGGGCACCAGTTGCCCGGAGTGGCCGGCGAGCGAGAGCGTGGCGTTCTGGTTGAACCAGCACTGGTCGCCGGTGGCCTGCTGGCCGTTGTTGCCGCCGAGGTCGTCGGCGCATCCGCGGTAGGACCGCTCGATGTAACCGGACCACATGTCGAACCCGTCGCCGGCCCAGGACGGCTGGTTGTTGGTGGCCGCCGTGCGGCCGTCGATCGCCCCGGACGAGTACGCCAGCGACAGCTGCGGAGCCAGCCCGCCGGGCGTCTCCGGCATCCGCAGCGGGTAGCTCCAGCTGAAGTCGCCGGTGTGCGTCGACACCTGCCACGTGCCCGACAGGGCCAGCGACGTGGCGGCGTAGCTGCCCGCCGCGCCGGACGCGCCCGCGGTGACCGCGTACGCCGTGCTGTCCCCGCCGACGTCGACCTGTGCGCTCAGTGTCCCGGCCCGGTGGTCGTTGCGGCTCGGCACGGCCGACCGGTCGGCCAGGCGCACCAGCCGCAGGCGGCTCGCCCAGTCACCGCCGTACGCGTACCGGAAGGCGCTGTAGTCGACGGTGAGCGTGACCGGCCCGGCGGAGTCGGACCCGTCGGCGCGACGCAGGTCGAACACCACGCCCGCCACGCCGGCGCGCCGCGCCGCCGCCTGGTCGCGCATCTCCACCCGGACCGCGGCCGGTGCCGCGGGCCCGGTCGACGCCGTGCCCCGCGCCAGCCGCACCGGCAGCCTGCCGGCGGGCGCGGTCCTCGCCGCGAGCCGTACCTCGGCGGCCCCCGCAGCCGGCCACACCGGCGCCGGGGCGGTTGCCGCCACGGTCATGGTGGGCAGCGGGTCGTCCTTGACCGCCACCGGTTTCACCGGCACCACCGGCTCCTGCTGCGGCGCGGTGGGCAGCGTCACCGCCACCGCCGAGGCCGCCGGCGGCGGCACCGCCGCCAGCGTCGTCACCAGGACGGCGGCGAGGCCCGCCGCCAACCACCGGGTCGAGCGGTTGCGCATAGCCGTCGTTCCTTCCTAGTGGAGGCTCGTGATGACGTAGCCGAGCCGGCTGGCCTGGGTGGTCCTGCCCTCGCACTGCTCGTCCAGGGAGGTGAACCGGTCCCCGCCCTCGGCTTCGCTGAGGCGGCAGGAGTACAACGGCGCGGTCGCGGCGGCGAACGCCGGCGGCTGCGTCCAGATGCCACCCTCGCGGCGGCGCACCGTCTTGCCCTCGCAGGCGGGGTCGGTCGACAGGAACTCGTCGGTGCCGTCGACGCAGGAGTAGAGGGCGTTCGCGCCGGAATCGCCGGTCAGCGCGATGATCCCCTGTGTGCCCTCCGGCTGGTAGCCGGCGGGCAGGCGGGCGAGCGTACCGACGGTGAGGTGGTCGTGCCCCGGCGCGTCCGAGACGTAGCGGACCAACTGCCGGTAGGCCAGGGTGTACCCGAGGAGCCCCTCGTTGCGATGCAGCGGGTCCTCGCAGGCTTGGTAGGGCGTGCTGTAGTGGTCTCCGGTGGCCGGAACCACACACCGGTAGATCGGCAACGACGGATGGTCCGGTGGCGGATTCTTGTAGGCCAGGCCGATCTCGCCCAGGAGCGTCTTGTCGGTTCCCTCGCACGTGTCGACCACCGCCATGTACCAGCCGCCGGAGTACCGGCAGGAGTAGAGCATCCGCGTGCCGGGCGTGTCCGGGGGCGCCAGCAGACCGAGGCCGGGCTCCCACAGCATCGCCGGCGGCACCGGACCGGTGCTCACGAAGTGTCGGCCGTCGTGGTTGACGAACCGGCTGAGCTGTCCGCCGTACGGGTTCGGCCGCGCGGTCACCTGGCTCTCGTTGTGGTCGACGATGAGTTCCTTGCTGAGTACGCCGGTGTAGACGTGCACGTCGTCGACGCGGCCGTCGAAGAACGCGGTCGCCTGCCCGGCCGACTTGGCCCGGCCGATCGTCAAGGGTCCGGGCACGTGCGCGCGCACGCCGCCCACCGCGACGGTCTCCACGCCCTCGACGTAGAGCCGGACCTCACCGGCCGCCGCGTCGTACACGCCGGCCAGGTCGACCCAGTAGCAGCCTCCGGAGGGGCCGGGGTCGCAGTCCTCGGCGTCGGCCTGCGCCTTGATCGGCGCCGCGCCGTCGGCCGGGGACACCGCGAAGACCCACTTGCCGTTGGCGTACCCCAGCGTGAATCCCGACGCGGTCGGCCCGTCCTGGCTCACCACCGTCTGGGTGGTGCTGGTGCCCTCCGGGTCCCGCCGCGCCCGGGCCGTCACGCTGAAGCTGCCGTCGGTGCGCACCGCCTGCTCCGTGCCGGTGACCGCGTCGTCAACGCCGTCGAGTTCGATGGCGTGGTCGCCGACCGGGCCCGGCGGCCACGAGATCCCACCCGTCGCGGTGGCGTTCCGGTAGTTGCCGGAGACGTCACCGACGCGGGTGCCGGCGCCCTCGTCCAGGGGAAGGAACGCCTCCTCGATCACCGGCGTGTTGGCCAACGCCCGGATCTCGGCGGGCACGAGCGCCCGCTGCCAGACCTTGACGTCGTCGACGCGGCCGCGCCACGGTTCCGTGTACTGGCTGCGGTACCTCGAGCGCCCGATCTGCAGCGGCCCGGCCGCGTCCCAGGTCGCGTCCACCCTGGCCACGGTGTTCAGCGCGCCATTGACGTACAGCCGCAGCTCCCGGGTGCTGAGGTCGAAGACTCCGGCGAGGTGATACCAGACGCCGGCTATCGGCTCCCTGGTCGAGACCGCCCGGGCTATCGGCGCCTGCGTCGAGTCAGCCGACGCCATCCGGAACGCGAAGCGCTTCTGGTCACCGACGTAACCGAGATAGAAGCCGGAGGCCACGCTGCCGTCCTGCGAGACAGCGGCGTAGGTCCCGGTGTCGACGGCGCCGAGCGTCGCCCAGGTCGAGACGCTGAAGGTCTGGTTCGTGCGCAGTACGCGTTCGCGGGTGGCCGCGTAGCCGCTCCCGGCGCCGGTGAACTCCAACGCGTCGCCGATGCGCCCGCGCCTCCACATCGCGCCCGTCTCCGGGTGCATGCCGGACACGGCGGCGGGACGCCCGCCGGTGAGGTCCGGTGCGTTGTTGTTCGGGACGGCACCGATGCGGCCGTCGAGCGGCCAGTGCCCGATCTGCCCGGGAGCATCGGAGCCGACCAGGAAGTGGTATCCGCCTCCCGGTGGCACCCCGCCGCCGTCGTCGTCGGGTGTCCGGTAGGGCGCGGACACGTTGAGCGCCCGGTCGACCGTGCGCACGTACAGCTCGTGCGGACCGTCGCTCAGCGGGGTGACCCGGATCGTGGCGACGCCGTTGACGGCCGGCACGAAGCGCGGCGAGTTGAGGGAGACCAGCGGGAAGTCCTGGAAGTCCAGGCTCCACTGGAAGCCGAGCACGTCCCTGTCGCCGTCCGCTGCCGTCACCGTGACCGCACCGGTCCTACCCGGGTAGCCGCCGAACCCGTTCTCCGGGAAGTCCGTCGAGGTCAGCCTCGGCGCGCCCGGATTCGTGGCGTCCACGGTCACCTGACAGAACCGGGACCATCCGCTCCAGTTGACGCCGTCGAACGCCCGTACCCGCCAGGAAATCCGTTTGCCGTCGCCGAAGACGCCAGCGGGGATCGCGGCCCGGTGCCGTAGCCCGGGCTGCTGCGCCGCCGTCTGGGTGCTGCCGGCCGGGGCGCTGGCGCCGTACTGCCACCACTCGAACTTCGCCGACAGGTTCTGTGCGTCCCGATCGTCGAGGACGGCGGACAGCGCCAGCGCGCCCGTGGGCGAGAACGCCTGGTCCACCGCGCCCGCGCAGCCGAGGCTCGGTGCCATCCGGCTGGCCGACGCGGAGAGCTGCCACGGCACGTCCGGCGGCCAGTTGTACTTGACGAGCAGCCTCGGCGCGAACCGACCGTTCGCGAAGCTGTTGAACTTCTTCCACTGGGCGCTCGCGCCTGTTCCCTCGTCGTCCGCGCGAAGCATGAAGGTGGTCACCCCGCCGGGGCTGACCACGTTGCTGCCCAGGTCGAACCCCAACCAGTTCGCCGGGCAGGACGGGCCGTAGCCGTGGGCGGCGGAAACGGTCGTGAGATGCCAGGGCTCCGCGCTCGTCCCCCAGCCCGGTTGCCCACGTCTCCACGTCATGCCCTGGCCGATCGGGTTGGTCCGGTACAGCCGCAGCGGCGCCGGGGCACACGACGGCGCCCAGATCTCCCGGATGTTCAACTCCGCGCCCAGCAGCGTCGCCCCCGCCAGGGCCCTCGTGTCGAACTGGAAGTACGACCGGGCCGTCCCGATGCCGTTGCAGCCCGCGAACCCGCAGTAGCCGACCTTCGCCTCGGGGCCGTCCATGCCGCCGTTCCAGTACGCCATGTCGGGCTTGCCCGCGAACACCTTGGCCCACCCGTACTGTGGCGCCGTCCACCACGGGTCGATCCGGACCGGATACACCGTCGTCGGGTCGTCCAGCAGAGCCTGGTCCGGGACGATCGTGAGGTCGCTGCCCACCAGCTCCAGCTCGCCCACCGCCTGGTTGCCCACTCCCACGGTCTCGGTCGGCTCGTCCTCGCTTGTCGTGGCGGCGGCCGGCGGCGGCGTGTCCGACATCTCGACCCGGGACGAGGCGAAGACGACGTCGCCCGCCTCGTCCCGCGCCGCCAGCGTGCCGTCCGGTTGCTCGGTCACCGTCAGGCCCTGCGCCGACAGCTCGAAGTCAATCTCCGCGACGCGGGGGTTGTCGGCCGCCTCGCGGGTCTTGACCACGAGCACCGGCGCGAAGCCCTCCGCGTGCGCGGTGAGCTGGAGGTCCACTCCGGGCAGCACCTCGGGGTAGGTAGCGGTCTCCCCGGACAGCTGCGGCGGCGGTAGCGGGTCCGGCCAGCTCATCTCGATCCAGCGGTCCCCCTCGGACAGCCGCGCGAGCGGAGCCGCCGATCCCCCACCGGAGAACACCACCGGCGTGGCGGGCGCAACCGGCGCGATCGCGCCGTCGGCGCGCCGCACCAGTCGGGTGTCGGGGTCGACCCAGCCGTTGCCCCTGCGCACCCGCTCCGGCCCGAGGGACAGCTCCATGGTGAAGGAGCCGTCGGGGTTGGCGAACACCTGCTGCCGCTCGGTGCGGGACGCCACGACCTCGATCCGCTCGCCGGTGGCCGCCGCGGCGGTCGTCGCCTCCCGCTCCGGTGACAACTCCTCCGTACGCGCGGCATCCGGTGCCGCCTGCGCCGTCGATGCCACCGCCACACCGCCGCCCAGCAGAACCACCGCCACCGAGGCGGCGACCCACTCACGCAATCGGCCCACGCCGCCACGCTCCTCCCCGTCGCAACCGCGCGTGACCCCTCGGTCACGTACGTCGCGCACATCCTGGCGGTCGCGGACTTCAAGACGGCTTCGAACGCACTTCAGCGCCGCGGAGCGCCTGTGATCAGGGAGGATTCGTCTGTCGACAGCCGACCGGCGCCGCGCGCGGCCCGATCCAGGCCCACGATGGTCAACCCGCCGAAGGACGTGGAACCGTACCCGTCGCGGGCAGGCCGAACGCGAGCGCCGGCCCGGCGAGATCGACCGGTCCGACCGGCGCTCAGTGGGCGGCGCTTCGGCCGCCCCGGCCGAAGATCGTCACCGGGCTGCAGACCCGCGCCGACGCGCGGGATCCCGACGCGCCGCCACGGAGAGTGAAGGGTCAGGCCGGGGCGTGGTACGCCAGTACGCCCCGGTTGACCGCGGCGATCGCCTGCCTGGCGGTGGACCTCAGCTCCGCCGAGGCGCCGCCGGAGTCGGCGAGCTGACCGAGCAGGTCCACCACCTGCCGGGCCCATCGGACGAAGTCACCGGCCGGCATCTCGCCGTCGATCTCGTGGCCGCTCGCGAGCACCTTCGCCAGGGCCTCGCCCCGGGCCCACCGGTAGACCGGCCAGGCGAAGCCCAGATCCGGCTCGCGGGTGACCGCCAGGCCGCGGGCCGCCTCGTCCGCCTCGATCTCGCTCCACAGCTTGAGCGTCTCGTCGACCGCCTCGGCTACGGGGCCGCGCGGCAGCGACGCCCGCTCGTCGACGTCGCGGCGGGCCTCGAAGACCACCACCGACACGGCGGCGGCGAGTTCGGCCGGGGAGAGCCCGTCCCACACCCCCCGGCGCAGGCACTCGGCGACCAGCAGATCCGCCTCCGTCCAGATCCGGCCGAGCATCCGGCCGGCGTCGGTCACCGTGCCGTCGGGCGCGAGGTAGCCGCGGGCGGTGAGCAGCGCGACGATCCGGTCGAACGTACGGGCCAGCGAACCGGTCCGGCCGGCCACCCGCTGCCGCAGCTCCTCCGTGTCCTTCTCCAGGCGGCGGCGCCGCTCCGCCCAGCGGGCGTGCTCCTCGCGGTCCGGGCAGGCGTGACAGGGGTGGCGACGCAGCTCGCCGCGGAGCTGGCTGAGCCGGTGGTCCTCGCCCACGGCCTGGCGGGAACGGCCGCCCCGGCGCCCGCCGTGCCGGTCCAGCCCGGTGCCGCTGACCTCGGCGGCCAGGTCGCGCCGGGCGGCCGGCGACCGGTGGTTGAAGTGCTTCGGCACCCGGATCCTCGCCAGTACCTCGGCGGGGGTGGTGAAGTCGCCGGGACTGACGCGGCCGGCCCAGCGGTCCTGGGTGAGCACCAGCGGCCGGGGCTCACCGAAGCCGCCGGTGGCCGGGTCGAGCACGACCGCCAGGCCCGCCCGCCGGCCCGACGGCACCCGGATCACGTCGCCGACGCGCAGCCGTTCCAGCGAGGCCACCGCGGCGGCCTTGCGCTGGCTCTGCCCCTGCCGGGCGATGGCCCGTTCCCGGTCGGCGATGGCGACCCGCAGCGCGAAGTACTCGTCGAAGTCGCCGTGGTGGCAGGCCGCCTCCGCGCCGTACGCCTCGATGGTCTCGGTGTTGCGCTGCACCTGGCGGGCCAGGCCGACCACCGAGCGGTCCGCCTGGAACTGCGCGAAGGAGGACTCCAGCAGCGCCCGGGCCGGCTCCGCGCCCACCGTGCCGACCAGGTTGACCGCCATGTTGTACGACGGCCGGAAGCTGGACCGCAGCGGGTAGGTGCGGGTGGAGGCGAGGCCGGCGACGTGCCGGGGGTCGGTCTCCGGGGACCAGACGACGACGGCGTGCCCCTCGACGTCGATGCCGCGCCGGCCGGCGCGGCCGGTGAGCTGCGTATACTCCCCCGGCGTCAGGTCGACGTGCGCCTCGCCGTTGTACTTGACCAGGCGCTCCAGCACCACACAGCGGGCCGGCATGTTGATGCCCAGGGCGAGCGTCTCGGTGGCGAAGACCGCCTTCACCAGGCCCCGGACGAACAGCTCCTCGACGACCTCCTTGAACACCGGCAGCATGCCGGCGTGGTGGGCGGCCAGGCCGCGTTCGAGGCCGTCGAGCCACTCCCAGTAGCCGAGCACGGTCAGGTCCTCGCCCGGGATCGCGGTGACCCGGGACTCGACGACCCGACGGATCTCCGCCCGCTCCTCGGGCGAGGTGAGCCGCAGCCCGGCGGCGAGGCACTGCTGCACGGCGGCGGCGCAGCCGGCGCGGCTGAAGATGAACAGGATCGCCGGCAGCAGGCCCTCCCGGTCCAGCCGGTCGACGATGTCGGGGCGCATCGGGCCGCGCCAGCGGGGGCCGCGCCGCCCGCCGCCCGGGCCGGCGCTGCGCCCCTCGCCCAGCTCCAGCCGGCGCATGGTGTCGCGGGTGTAGCGCAACAGCTCGGGGTGCACGTCGTGCTTGCGGGCGGCGTCGGCGTCGTGGAACAGGTCGAACATCCGCTTGCCGACCAGCATGTGCTGCCACAGCGGCACCGGGCGGTGCTCGCTGACCACCACGGCGGTCTCGCCGCGCACGGTGACCAGCCAGTCGGCGAACTCCTCGGCGTTGGACACGGTGGCCGAGAGGGAGACCAGGGTGACGGAGGCGGGCAGGTGGATGATCACCTCTTCCCAGACCCCGCCGCGGAACCGGTCGGCGAGGTAGTGCACCTCGTCCATCACCACGTACGCCAGGCCCTCGAGGGTGGCCGAGCCGGCGTAGAGCATGTTGCGCAGCACCTCGGTGGTCATCACCACCACCGGGGCGTCGCCGTTGATGGCGTTGTCGCCGGTGAGCAGACCGACCTGCTCGGCGCCGTAGCGGTCGACCAGGTCGTGGTACTTCTGGTTCGACAGCGCCTTGATCGGGGTGGTGTAGAAGCACTTGCGCCGCCGGGGCGCGGCCGGGGCCGGAGCGGCCTCGCCGCCGGCCGCGGGCACCACCTCGTCGCCCGCGCCGCCGGGACCGCCGGCCTCGCGCCCCGACGCGCCGCGCAGCGCCAGGTGTACGGCGAACTCGCCGACCACCGTCTTGCCGGCGCCGGTGGGAGCGCAGACGAGCACGCCGCTGCCGCGCTCCAGCGCCTGGCACGCCTCCCGCTGGAAGTCGTCGAGATCGAACCCCAGATCGAGGGCGAACTCGTCCAGCGCCGGGAACTGGGAGGCCTGCGCGGCCCGGCGGCGCGCCGCGGCGTACCGCTCGGCGGGGCTCGACATGTCCTCAAGATTAGTGCGTGCCGACGGCGGCCACGTGACAAGGCCAACCGACAGCGGGGTCGGGGGCGGTCGGTAGGGTGCACGACGTGCCGGACCATGCCGAACCGCCCCACGCCTCACCCGGGGCCGACGACGCCGTCGTCCCGGGCCCGTCCCGCCGCCCCGTGGAGGCGGTCCTGTTCGACTTCCACGGCACGCTGGCCCAGGTGGAGGAGCCCCGCGAGTGGGTGCTCGCCGCCGCGGCCTCCTGCGGCGTGACGCTGGAGCGGATGCGGGCCACCGCGCTGGCCGACCGGCTGTTGACGGCGGGCCGGGCGGGCGGCCCACTGCCGGCCCGGGTGCCGCCCCGGCTGGCCGAGCTGTGGGCCGACCGGGATCTCTACCCGCACGCCCACCGCGGCGCCTACACGGGGCTCGCCGAGACGGTCGACGCGGGCATCGAGGGCTTCGCCGAGGCGCTCTACGAGCGGGTGCTGGTCCCCGACGGCTGGGTGCCGTACCCGGACACCGCGCCGACCCTGGCCGCCCTGCGCGCCGCCGGCGTCCCGGTGGCCGTGGTCAGCAACATCGGCTTCGACATCCGGCCGATGTTCGCGGCGTGGGGGCTGGCCGACCTGGTCGACGCCTTCGCCCTGTCGTACGAGGTCGGGCGCTGCAAGCCGGATCCGGGAATCTTCCTGCGCGCCTGCGGGATGCTCGGCGTCGACCCGGAGCGCGCGCTGATGGTGGGCGACACGCCGGCCGACGCGGGAGCCGTCGCGGCCGGGTGCGGGGTGCTGGTGCTGCCGGCCGCCGAGGCGGGGCGCGCCAACGGCCTGGGCACCGTGCTGGACGTGGCCGGCGTCGACCAGCAGCGCTAACAACGAGGCGACAGCAGCGTTAGCCACCGTCGCTAACGCGAGGGCGTTATCGTCGTTGCCATGATCACCGAGACGTCGCCCCGGGACCGGATCGTCCGGGCCGCCGCCGCCCTGCTCGCCGAAGGCGGCCGGGAGGCGGTCTCGACCCGCGCGGTGAGCCGGGCGGCCGGGGTGCAGGCGCCGACCATCTACCGGCAGTTCGGCGACATGCGCGGCCTGCTGGACGCGGCGGCCAGCTACGGGTTCGCCGCGTACCTGCACGCCGAGGCGTCCCGGGACCTCGCCGGCGACCCGGTCGACGACCTGCGCCGGGGCTGGGAGCTGCACGTCGGCTTCGGCCTGGCCAACCCGGCCTGCCACGCCCTGATGTACGGCGACCCGCGCCCCGGCGAGACCCCGACCGCGGCCCGGGTCGCGGCCGACATCCTGCGCCAGCTCGTGCACCGGGTGGCCGAGGCGGGCCGGCTGCGCGTGGGCGTCGACGAGGCCACCGAGATGCTGCACGCCGCCGCCTGCGGGGTGACCCTCGCCCTGAACCGCACCCCGCCGCCGCAGCGTGACCCCGCCCTGTCGACCCGGACGCGGGAGGCGGTGCTCGCCGCGCTGGTCACCGACTCCCCCGCCGCCCGGGCGACCTCCCGGGCCGGCAACCCGGTCCGGCACGCGGTGGCGCTGCGCGCCGCCCTCGACGGGCTGACCACCGACCTCTCCCCGGCCGAGCGCGCCCTGCTCGCGGAGTGGCTGGACCGCATCGTCCGCACCACCCCCACCCCCTGACCGCGAGGATGCGGGAGCGGACCGACCCGGCCAGCCTCACAGTCAGCGGAGCAGGTGGACGGCGGCCGGGACGGCGGTCACGGTCACCGGGAGGTCCAGCGCCCGCTCGCCGTCGGCGTACGTGGTGATGCCCTCGGCGCTCAACTCGACCGTACGGGCGCGGTAGCTGCGCACGAGCGGGTGCGCCACGTGGGTGCCCCGGTAGATGCGCGGCTTGACCCGCATCAGGGTGCGCCGGTCGAACCGGCCGCCCACCACCACGTCGAGCAGCCCGTCGGCGGGGTCCGCGTCGGGGCAGATCCGCATGCCGCCGCCGTAGCTGGCGCAGTTGCCCACCGCCACGATCACGGCGTCCACCTCGTGCGCCACCCCGTCGAGCCGCAGCGTGTAGCGGCGCGGGCGCAACCGGGCCAACTCCACCAGGATCGCCAGGTCGTAGCGGCGCGGCCCACGCGGCCGGCGCATCCGGTTGGCGCGCTCGTTGACGATCGCGTCGAAGCCGGCCGCGAGCACCGCGCCGTACCAGCGGCGCACGCCGTCGGCTCCCGTCAGCCGCGCCAGGTCCACCGGGTGGGTGCGGCCGTCGCGCAGCGCCGCCGTGATCACGTCGACGGCGGCGAGCGGGTCGGCCGGGAAGCCGGTGTCGACCGCGAAGTCGTTGCCGGTGCCGGCCGGCACCGGACCGAACGGCACCGCCGTGCCGGCGACAGCCTGCAACGCGCGGTGCACCGTGCCGTCGCCGCCCACCGCGACCAGGGCGGACGCGCCGTCGCCGACCGCCGCGTGGCAGGCCGCCTCGGCCTCGTCGGCGGTGTGCGCGTGCAGCAGGCGCACCGGCCGGCCGGCGGCCGCGAGCCGGTGCAGGACCTGCGGCAGCAGCCCCCGGTGCCGCCCTCGGCCGGCGGTCGGGTTGGCCAGCACGGCGACGGGTCCGCCGGCGGCGGAGGGGTGATCGTCTGCGGTCACGGCGAGCACCGTACCGCCACCCACCGGGGTGCCCACACCGCCCGCCCCGGCGACGGCGACACCGCCCGCCAGCCGCCGGAGGTGGGCGGCGACGTGGTGGCGTACACCGGCGAGGCCCCCGGCCAGATCGCCGCCGGCCCGGCCGCCGCGACCGGCGAGCACCCCGGGCGCTCCTGACATTTGTCACGGCCGACCGTGCGGCACGCATCAACCGTCATGACTGATCGCACTGGATCCACCATGGCCCGAACGGACAAACTCAGATCAGCCAGCAGGACCAAGGGATGGACCGAACAGCGGAGGGAGTGGTCACGGTGGACGATCGCTACGACAGCTACTGCGCCGCCGACCGGCTGTTCTACGACTCGCTCGGCAGCGCGGTCGAACAGCCCACCTTCGCGGCGGCCCGGCGGCCCGTGCCCGACGGCTGGCGCTCGGAGCCGCTCGACGACTGGCTCATCTACGCCCCCGAGGGCGGCACGCTGCCCCAGCAGGGCTGGAAGATCCACGTGTCGGCGACCCTGGCCAACGCCGAGCGGGTGCTGGACACCGTCTGGGACTACTGCGTCCCGCGGGGGCTGTCGTTCAAGTTTCTCCGCGGCCCGCGCACCCTGCTGCTGCGCAACGCCAAGTACGCCTCCCGCGGGGCCAGCGGCAAGTTCGTCACCGTCTATCCCCGCGACGACGCGGAGCTGGAGCTGGTCTGCAAGGAGCTGGACGCGCTGCTCGCCGGCGAACCCGGCCCGTACATCCTCAGCGACCTGCGCCACGGCGCCGGGCCGGTGTACGTGCGCTACGGCGGCTTCGCGGCCCGCTACTGCCACTCCCCCGACGGCCAGGTCGTCCCGGCGATCGAGGACGACACCGGCACCCTCGTGCCGGACCGCCGCGACCCCGTCTTCCACGTGCCGCCCTGGGTGACGCTGCCCGACTTCCTCGGCCCGCACCTGGCCGCCCGAAACGCCACCAGCACCGACGAGGTGCCGTACCGGATCGAGAAGGTCATCCACTTCTCCAACGGCGGCGGCCTCTACGTCGGACGGGACCTGCGCAGCGACACCCAGGTGGTGTTGAAGGAGGCCCGACCGCACGCCGGGCTGGACGCCGACGGCACCGACGCCGTCGCCCGGCTGGGCCGGGAGGCCGAGGCGCTGCGCCGCCTCGCCGACCTGCCGCAGGTGCCCCGGGTACACGACGAGTTCACCCTCGGCGAGCACCGCTTCCTCGCAATGGAGTTCGTCGAGGGCCGCGCGTTGAACAAGGTCCTGGTCGACCGGTACCCGCTGATCGACGCCGACGCCACGGCGGCCGACCGCGCCGACTACACCCGGTGGGCGCTGGACGTCCACCGGCAGGTCGAGGAGGTCGTGCTGGCCATCCACGAGCGCGGCCTCGTCTACGGCGACCTGCACCTGTTCAACGTCATGGTCCGCCCCGACGACCGGATCGCGCTGGTGGACTTCGAGGTCGCCGCCCCGATCGACGGACACCGCCGGCCGGGCCTGCGCAACCAGGGCTTCGCCGCGCCCCGGGACCGCACCGGTCCCGCCGTCGACCGGTACGCCCTGGCCTGCCTGCGGCTGGCGCTGTTCCTGCCGCTGACCCAGCTGCTCCGGCTGGCGCCGGCCAAGGCCGCGCACCTCGCCGACGTGGTCGCCGCCCACTTCCCGGTGCCGAGGAGGTTCCTCGACGCCGCCGTGGAGGAGATCACCGGCGCTCCCGCCGCCGCTTCGGCCGACACGACCGCCGCGACGGCCGACACGACCGGCGCGACGACCGGCGGACGGGCCGACGGAGCGGCGGACGACCTCGCCGTCGGCGTCGGATCCGCGTACCGCGACCGGCTCGCCCGGGCGATCCTCGCCAGCGCGACGCCCGACCGGGACGACCGGCTCTTCCCCGGCGACATCGAACAGTTCCGCAGCGGCGGGCTCAACCTCGCCCACGGCGCCGCCGGGGTCCTGTACGCCCTGCACGCCAGCGGCGCCGGGCGCTGGCCCGACCACGAGCAGTGGCTCGTACGCCGGGCCACGGCGCCCGCCTCCGGCACCCGGTGCGGCTTCTACGACGGCCTGCACGGCGTCGCGTACGCCCTGGAGCTGCTCGGCCGCCGGCAGGACGCCCTCGACGTGCTCGACATCTGTCTGCGGCAGCCGTCGGACGGGCTGGACCACAGCCTGGCCAGCGGCCTGTCCGGGATCGCGCTGAACCTCGCCGAGCTGGCCGGGCGCACCGGCGAGACGGCCCTGCGCGACGCGGCCTGGCGGGCCGCCGAGCGGGTCGTCGACCGGCTCGCCGACGACCCGGGGCCGGACGTCAGCGGCGGGCGGCACCCGTACGCCGGGCTGCTGCGCGGCCGGACCGGCCCGGCGCTGCTGCTGGTGCGGCTGCACGAGCTGACCGGCGACCCCGCCCTGCTGGAGCACGCCGCCACCGCCCTGCGCCAGGACCTGCGCCGCTGCGTGGTCCGCCCCGGCGGCGCGCTGGAGGTCAACGAGGGCTGGCGCACCATGCCCTACCTCGGGCAGGGCAGCGTCGGCATCGGACTCGTGCTCGACCAGTACCTGCGGCACCGTGCCGACGAACGGTTCGCCGAGGCCAGCGCCGGCGTGCGCCGCGCCGCCCGGTCCCCGTTCTACGCGCAGTCGGGCCTGTTCGCCGGTCGCGCCGGCATCGTCGCCTACCTCGCGGCGTACCCGGACGACCCGGAACGGCGCCGCGAGCGGGACGCCCAGGTGCGGCGGCTGGCCTGGCACGCCCTGCCGTACGGGGACGGGACCGCGTTCCCCGGCGAGCAGCTGCTGCGGCTGTCCATGGACCTCGGCACCGGCACCGCCGGCGTGCTGCTGGCGCTGGCCGCCGCGCGACGCGACGCGCCGGTGACCCTGCCGTTCCTCGCGCCCCTGGCGGGCGCCCCCGACTCCCTCGCCGACGCGAGGGCGACCGACCCCACCGACCAGCACGGAAGGAGGTGACACGACATGGCGCTTCTGGACCTCCAGGGCCTGGAGACGGCCCCCGCCGACCGCACCGGCGGCGGCAGCAACGCGAGCCTGCTGCTCTGCGGCGACAGCTCGCTGTCCATCACGACCTGCAACTGACCAGGTCGCCACGCGAGGCCCTGGGCGGGTAGACGTACCCGCCCAGGGCCGCACGTCTTTCCCGGGAGATCCGATGCGGACGCTGACCGGCTCCGACCGGCTGCTGCGCCGGGTGGTCCGCGACGGCGGCGGCTGGACGCTCCTGCTCGGGGCGGTCGCGGTCGCCGGCGCGGCCGCCGAACTGGCGCTTCCCGCGGCGCTCGGGCTCGCCGTCGACGCCGCCGTCGGCGGTCACGGCTCCTGGTGGCCCGCCGCCGCCTGCGGGCTGGTCGCCGTCCTCATGGTCACCGACGTCCTCGGCGACCTCGCCGGTGGGTACGGCGCGGCCCGCGCCACCGCCCTGCTGCGCCGGCGCCTGCTGCGGCACCTGTTCGCCTCCGACGTGCGCACCGTCCGCCGGTACCCGGTGGGCGACCTGGTCGGTCGGCTCGTCGGCCAGGCCGCCGACGCCGGGCAGGCCGGCACCGCCGTGGTGCTGGGCGTCGTCGCGCTGCTCCCCCCGGTCGGCAGCGTCGTGGCGCTCACCCTGATCGAGCCGCTGCTCGGCGTCACCCTCCTCGGCGGGCTGGCCCTGCTCGCGGTGCTCATGCGCGCGTTCGTCACCGACGCCTCCGCCGCCGTCGGCGGGTACCAGCGGGCGCTGGGTGCCATCGCGGGCCGGCTGCTGGAGGCGCTGGGCGGCGCCCGCACCATCGCCGCCGCCGCGACCGCCGACCGGGAACGCGACCGGGTGCTGGCGGCCCTGCCGGAACTGCGCGGGTACGGCCTGCTCGGCTGGCGGCTGCTGGCCCGGGCGAGCGCCCGCACCGCCGCCGTGGGGCCGCTGCTCCAGGTGGCCGTCGTGGCCGTCGGCGGGTACGCGCTCACCGCCGGCTGGCTCACCCCCGGTCAACTGGTCGCCGCGGTGCAGTACGCGGCCCTCGGCGCCGGGCTGGGCGCTGTGCTGGCCGCCCTCAACCGGCTCGTCCGCAGCCGCGCGGCGGCCGGCCGGATCGCCGAGCCGCTGGCCCACCCGGTACGCCGCGACGGCACCGAGCCGCTGCCGCCCGGCCGCGGCGAACTGCGGCTGCGGGCCGTCGGCGTCCGCGCCGCGGACGGCAGGGCGGTCCTCGACGGGGTCGACCTGAGCGTGCCGGCCGGCGCCACGGTGGCCGTCGTCGGGCGCTCCGGCGCCGGCAAGTCGACCCTCGCCGCGGTGGCCGGCCGGCTGCACGACCCGGACTCCGGCGAGGTGCTGCTCGACGGGCTGCCGCTGCGCCGGTTGCGCCCCGCCGCGCTGCGCCGGGCCGTCGGGCACGCCTTCGACCGGCCGGCCCTGGTCGGCGAGACGGTGCACGACGCGATCGGGCTCGCCCTGCCCGACGGGCCGGCACGCCCGCCCGCCGGCGGCGCCCCGGCCACCCCGGCCGTGCTGGCCGCGGCGCGGGCCGCGCAGGTCGCCGACGTCGTCGCCCGGCTGCCCGACGGGTTCCGGACCCGGCTGGTGGACGCGCCGCTGTCCGGGGGCGAGGCGCAGCGGCTGGGGCTGGCCCGCGCGTTCCCCGCCGAGCGGCTGCTGATCCTGGACGACGCGACGTCCAGCCTGGACACCGCCACCGAACACCGGATCGCCCAGGCGATGGCCGACGGCGCGCAGGGGCGTACGCGACTCGTGGTGACCCACCGCGCGAAGACGGCGGCGGCGGCCGACCTGGTCGCCTGGCTCGACGGCGGACGGCTGCGGGCCGTGGCGCCGCACCGGCGGCTGTGGGCCGACCCGGACTACCGGGCGGTCTTCGCGCCCGGTGGTGACGCCCCGTGAGCGGCGTACGCGGCACGACCTGGGGGGCGCTGCGCGCCCGTCGTCGGGCGCTGGGCCGGCTCGCCGCCTGGTCGGTGGCCGAGTCCCTGCCGGCGCTGCTCAGCGGGCTGCTCGTGGCCCGCGCGGTCGACCGGGGCTTCCTGGCCGGCCAGTTCGGCACCGGCCTGGCCTGGCTGGCCGGGCTCGCCGTGGCCGTGCTGGTCGGCGCGTCCGCCACCGGGCGGGTGTACCGCAGCCTCGGCGACGTGGTGGAGCCGTTCCGCGACGAGCTGGCGGCCAGGGTGGTGCACGCCGCGCTGCGCGACGCCACCCGGGCCGGCGGCCGGCCGGACAGCGCGGCCGTGGCCCGGCTGACCCACCAGGTGGAGGTCGTCCGGGACACCTTCGGCGGGCTGCTGCTGGTGGTCCGTGGGTTCCTGTTCACCGCCGGCGCGGCGCTGCTCGGCCTGCTCGCCCTGGCGCCACCGCTGGCGGGCGCGGTGGCCGCGCCGCTGCTGGTCGGGCTGGCGGTGTTCGCCGCGGCGCTGCCGGCGATGGTGGCGCACCAGCGGGCCCAGGTGGCCGCCGGGGAGGAACTCGGCCGGTCGGCGGCTTCCGCGCTGGCCGGGCACCGCGACGTGGTCGCCTGCGGCGCGCAGGACCGGGTCGTGGCCGGGGTCGCCCGGCGGGTCTCGGCGCAGGCCGACGCCGAGCGGACGCTGGCCCGGATGGCGGCGCTGCGCAGCCTCAGCCTCGGGCTCGGCGGCTGGCTGCCGGTGGTGGTGCTGCTGCTGGCCGCGCCGTGGCTGGTGCGGCAGGGGCTCAGCACCGGCGCCGTGCTGGGCGCGCTGGTCTATGTCACCACCGGCCTGCAGCCGGCGCTGCACGCGGTCGTGCAGGGCGTGGGCGGCGGCGGCCTGCGCTACGCCGTCACCCTCGACCGGATCCTGCGCACCTGCCCACCGCCCGGACCGGCGCCGCGCCCACCCGCCGTGGCCGGCCCGCCGCCGTGCCGCGCCGACCCGGTGGCCGCCCCGCCCGCGGTCCGGCTGCGCGGGCTGACGTTCCGGTACGGCCCGCACGCCCGGCCCGTCCTGGTGGACCTCACCCTGACCGTGGCCCACGGCGAGCACCTGGCGGTGGTGGGGCCCAGCGGCGCTGGCAAGTCCACGCTGGCCGCCCTGGTCGCCGGGCTGGTGCCGCCGGAATCCGGCACGGTGCACCTGGCCGGCACGCCCGTCGCCACCACCCCGCCCGAGGCGCTGGCCCGGCTGCGGGTGCTGGTGCCGCAGGAGGCGTACGTGCGCAGCGGCACCCTCGCCGACAACCTGCGCTACCTGCATCCCGAGGTGGACGACGCGACCGTGGCGGCCGCCGTGGACGACCTCGGGGCCCGTCCCCTCGTGACCCGCCTCGGGGGGCTCGACGCCGAGATCGACCCCGCCGCCCTGTCCGCCGGGGAACGGCAGCTCGTCGCCGCGGTCCGGGCATACCTGGCCCCGGCGCCGCTGGTGATCCTCGACGAGGCGACGTGCCACCTGGACCCGACGCTGGAGGCGACCGTCGAGCGCGCCTTCGCCCGCCGCCCCGGCACGCTGGTGGTGATCGCGCACCGGATCAGCTCGGCGACCCGCGCCCGCCGGGTGCTGGTGTTCGACGGCGACCGGCCGCTCGTCGGCACCCACGACGATCTGCTGGTCCGCTCCCCCACGTACCGCGAACTGGTCGGCCACTGGCAGGACGTCGCACCGCCGGCCCGCGTGCCTCTCGGCCGGGTGTGACCGCCCGCGTGGCCGGTCACGCCCGGGACGCCACCGGCGATGCCGGATCGTGGTGGGATGCGGCTCCGCGCCGCACGGTCCGTGCCGGGTCCCGATCGTGGTTGGAGACGGCGCCGTCAGATCCAGCCGGCCTCGCGGGCGACCCGCACCGCCTCCACCCTGGTGCGCGCGCCCGCCTTGCGGGTGATCCGCCCGAGGTGGTTGCGCACGGTCCCCGGCGAGAGGCCGAGCATCCGGGCGATCTCCACGACCGGCGCCCCGGCCGCCGTCAGGTCGAGGATCTCGGTCTCCCGCACGGTCAGCGGGCTGTCCCGGACCAGCGCCGCCATCACCAGGTCGGCGTCGATCACCGACTCCCGCCGGGCCAGCCGCCGGACCCCGTCCACCACCCGCTGCGGAGCGACGTCGTTGCCGAGGATGCCGACGGTCCGCCCCGGCGTGAGGACCCGGTGCAGGCTGCGCGCGCGGCGGCGGTCGGCGAGCACCAGCAGGGGGCACTGCCCGGCCACCCCCGCCCCGACGAGATCGAGGTCGACGACCGCCACGTCGGGGCGCTGCGCCCGGACCGCCGGCGGGAGGGCGTCCTCCCGGTCCAGCTCCGCCACCACACTGATGTCATCCTCGGCGGCGAGGACGAGCGAAAGGGCGCCACGGACCAGGGCACCGTCGAGGGCCAGCAGGGTACGGATCACCGTTGACCTTCCCGAGCGTCGTCAGACCGAGCACGACCGTCCGCATTCAAACACGTACCGAGCGGCGCCGCTCGGTTCAGGCGCCGCGCGCTGTTCCGCGCGCAGCGCGGAGAGAAAGCCCTGTCCTCCGGGGCGGCGGAGATCGTCAGATCCAGCCGTCGCGGCGGGCGCGCCACACCGCCTCCATCCGGTTGCGGGCGCCCGTCTTGCGCATGACCGCCGACAGGTGGTTGCGCACCGTGCCGTGCGCGAGGAACAGCCGGCGGGCGATCTCCTTGAGCGGCAGGCCCTCGGCGGCCACCCGCAGCACCTCCACCTCCCGACGGGTCAACGGGCTGGACGGGGGTCGAAGCGCCGTCACGGCGGCCGCCGCGTCGATGACCTTCCCGCCGGCGGCGAGTTCCCGGACGGCCTCGACCAGCGCCTCGAGCGACGCGTCCTTGCCGACCAGGCCGCGTACCCCGGCGGCCAGCAGGTCCCCGACCGCGGCCTGGCTCCACCGGCGACCCATGCCCAGCACGGCCGTCTCGGGCGCCGTGCCGATGATCTCGGCGACCACCTCGACCGGCTGCGGTGCGTCCGGCGCCAGGTCCACGACTACCACGTCGGGCCGGTGCCGGCGCACCACGGCGGACAGCTCCGCCACCCCGGCCACCTCGGCAGCGACCTCGATGTCCTCCTGGCTCGACAGCGCGGCGCACAGCGCGGTGCGCAGCAGCCCCATCTCCTCGGCAACGACAACGCGGATCAACGCGTGGCTCCGATCTCGGGTACGCGGTGGCGACCGAGTCCCCTGGACGGGACTGTGCGGGCCGGCCGCGTGGACGGATTGTGGGGTCCCGCCCGCGACGTCGGACGTGGCGACGGTCACGGGCACGGTGTGACCACGCGCCGGGCGGTGCGACCGGACGGGCCGGACGACCGCGCGGGCGGGTCCGCCGGAACTCAGTCGGGGCGTGCGCTCACACGGTGGAGCCGGTCGCCGGATGCCACCGCTGGCGCTGTGGGGACGGCCACGCCGGGCCGAGAGCAGCACGGGCGTAGGGCCGCGCGCCCCGCCCGGCGGCCCTCAGCGGGGCGGTCGACCGGGCGACGGGCAGCCGGCGCCGCCCGGCGAGGGGGGCGGCCCCCGGCGCGGCGACGGGCGGAGGACGGAACGTCGGGCGACGCACTGGGCAGCGACCTCCCCGTGTCGGGAACGTCGACACATCGTAAAGACGCGATCACCCGACCGCATCTTGTGAACGCCTGGTGACAGATTGCCGACTGGATCGCTCACGACGGGGGTGGCGTGCGCTAGGCGCGCCGACGCCGGGCACCGGCCCGAAACGACACCAGCCCCCGGCGAAGGGGGCTGGTGTCGTACGGCGGATGGTGCGGTCGAGCCGCGATCAGGTCATGTCGTCGTAGCGGCGGTCGATCGGCGCCGGCGCGGCGACCGGCTCCGGGGCAGCGACCGGGGAGCTGGCGTCGACCCGCTGCCCGGCCTCGACCGGCTCCGGCTCGAACTCCAGCGGCGACACCTCGTCGTCGTCGATGCCGGCGTAGATCTCCTTGCCGCGGCCCTTGCGCTTGTCGTTGAGGTACGCAACACCGACGGCGGCGAAGTAGAGCGCGCAGAGGCAGATCGCCAGCGCCGTCATCCCGAACGGGTCGGGCGTCGGGGTGACCACCGCGGAGAAGGCGAAGAAGACGAAGACCGCCACCCGCCACCAGCCCAGCAGCCGCTTCGCGCTGGCGATGCCGACGAAGTTGAGCATCAACACCAGCAGCGGGAACTCGAACGCCACCCCGAACAGCAGAATCAGGTTCGTCACGAACGAGACGTACCTGGTGATGTCCAGCGTCGTGTTGATGTCGCTGCCGGAGATGTCCAGCAGGAACTCCAGGCCCTTCGCGGTCACGAAGTACGCCAGCACCGCCCCGGCGGCGAACAGCGGCGCCGCCAGCCCGGTGAAGACGTACGCGTAGCGCCGCTCGTGCCGGTGCAGGCCCGGCGCGATGAACGCCCAGAGCTGATAGAGCCAGACGGGCGCGGCGATGATCAGCCCGACCCACAGACCGATCTTCAGGTTCAGCAGGAACAGGTCGGCCGGGCCGAGCTGGACGAAGTCGCACGCGCCGTTCGTCGTCTGCGCCTGCGGCAGGTCACAGTACGGCCGCTTGAGCACGTTCAGCACCGGCCCGGCGAGCCAGATGCCGAAACCGAACCCGACCAGGATCGCCAGCGACGCCTTGAACAGCCGGTTACGCAGCTCGCGGATGTGCTCGACCAGCGTCATCGAGCCGTCGGCGGCCCGCTCGAAGTTGCTCGGACCGCGCTTACGGAGAGCGAAGGCCACGGGTCTCGGGCCCTCGGTCAGTTGTCGCGGACGCGGTGCACCGGGTCAACGACCGGCTGCTGCTGCGGCGCGGCCTGGTGAGGCGCCTGCTGCGGAGCCTGCTGACCGGTGTGCGGCGGAAGCGGCTGGTAGCCGGCCTGCGCGTCGGCCTTCTCGGCGAGGTCGCGGTCGTCGTCGTGCAGGCTCTTGGTCTCGGCCTTGATGATCCGCAGCGACCGGCCCAGCGAACGGGCCGCGTCGGGGAGCCGCTTCGCGCCGAAGAGCAGGATCAGCACGACCACGAGTACGGCGATGTGCCACGGCTTGAGGGCACCCATGGGAAGCTCCAGTCGCTCTGTGTCGTCGTGAGGGGTGTACCGCAGCCATCGTACGTGCGCCGACGGCCGTTGCCACCCGCCGGGTTCGTCCCGGCCGGTGAAGTCTTGACCAACCCGGGATGTCCCGTCAACACTCCCCAGACGGATCGTTCCTGCGCGGTACCGGACCGGATCGCGCAGGGACGCGACACCGATCGATCAACCGCCGCGCTTGGCCTTGATCAGCTCGACTCGCCGGTGGGTAACGTCGAGCTGCTGCTGGAGGGCCTCGGCCCGCTGCTGGAGGGCCTCCGCGGTGTCCCGCAGCGCCTCCGCCTCCGTCGCCCGGCGCTGCAGGGCGACGGCCGCACGGCGCAGCCGGGGCAGCCGCGCCAGCACCGGCCGGACGGCCAGGGCCAACACGACGAGCGCGAACAGCACCACCGCGAGCACGATCCACTTCACCACGGCGGCCAGCCTACTGGGTGCCCGCGGTCACCGCCGGGTCGGCCAAGGGCACCGCCGGCGGCGTGTCCGACCCGTCCGCCGGGCGCCGGGGCACGGCCGGGGTCGGCGTCGCGTACGCGTCGAGCGCGGCGGTCGCCGCGGCCCGGACCTGCTCGGCCAGCTCGGCCGGGGCGACCACGGCGACGTCCGGCCCCAGCCCCAGCACGAAGCGGCGGGCCCAGCCCAGGTCGGTGACCCGCAGCGAGACCAGCCACTGGTCGCCGACGCCGGCCTCGACCCGCTCGCACGGGTAGTACTCGGTGATCCACCGCTCGCCCCGGCCGACCCGCAGGGTGATCAACGGCAGGTCCGGCGAGGGCCGGAACACGCCGTCGGTGAGATCGTGCGGGCGGGCCTGCGGCGGCACCGTCGCCGGCTCGTCCAGCTCGGTGACCGCGTCGATCCGGTCGGCCCGGAACAGCCGCACCGCCTCCGCCCGGCGGCACCACGCCTCCACGTACGCCCGGCCACCGACCATCAGCATCCGCAGCGGATCGACGACGCGGTCCGTGCTCTCGTCCCGCGCCGCCGTGTAGTAGGTGATGCGCAGCGCCCGGCCGCTCTCGACGGCGGCCCGCAGCTCCTGCACCCGACGGGTGTCGGCGGGCAGCCGGACCTCGACGGGCGCGGCCACCAGGTCGCCGGCCGCATTCTCGATCTTGGCGAGGGCCCGCTCCACGGCGTCCCGGTTGGCCACCCCGGGCGTCTCGGCGAGCATCCGCAGCGCCACCACCAGCGCGAGGGCCTCGTCGGGGGTGAGCCGCAGCGGCCGGTCGATGCCGGCGTCGTAGGTGATGGTCACCCGGTCGCCGTCGAAGGCCATGTCGATCAGGTCGCCCGGGCCGTAGCCGGGCAGCCCGCACACCCACAGCAGCTCCAGGTCCTCACGCAGCTGCCGCTCGGTGACGCCCAGGTCACCGGCGGCCTCGGCGATCTCGATGCCGGGCCGGGCGAGCAGGTAGGGCACCAGGTTCAGCAGCCGGGCCAGCCGGTCGGCCGACGCGCGGGAGCCGCCACGGGCGGCCGGCCGGGTCACCGGGCACCCCCGGCGACGGCGAGGTCGTCGTGCCGCGCCGCGATCTCCTTGAGCCGCTGGATGACCGCCTCCCGCACCTCGGGCGGGTCGAGCACCCGCACGTCCGGACCGTAGCCGACGAGCTGGCCGGCGAGGACGTCCACGTCGGCGTACGGCAGGACGAGCCGGTCGCCGTCGGGCCCGGTGGTGACGCCGACCGCCCAGCGGCGCAGCCCGGCGGCGCGGCCCGGGGCGGCCAGCACGGTGGCCCGCCCGGTGCGCTCCACCGGCCCCGACCAGCGGGCCACGTGACTGATCAGGTCGACCCCGGCCGGCGGCTCGTAGCCGCCCGGCGCGCCCGTCACCCGGACCGCGCCGACCACCCGCGACAGCCGGAAGCAGCGGGTCGCCTCGCGGTCGAGGTCGTGGCCGACCACGTACCACCGGCCCCGCCAGCAGACCACACCCCACGGCTGCAACCGGCGGCGGTTCGGCTCGTCGCGGTCGGGCACCCGGTAGTCGAAGGCGACCTCCCGCCGGTCCCGGGCGGCGGCGGTGAGCGGCGCGAACGCCGGGTCCACCGTCACCATCGGCTCCAGGCCCAGCGTGGCCTGCGGGTCCACGTCGACGCCGGCGGCGCGCAGCTTCGCCAGCCCGGAGGAGGCGGCGGCGGCCAGCCCGGCGTGCTGCCACAGCCGCGCGGCGATGCCCACCGCGGCGGCCTCGTCCGGTTCGAGGGGAATGTCCGGCAGCGCGTACTCGCGGTGGGCGATCCGGTAGCCGGGCTCCGCGTCGAAGACGCTCGCCGTCCCGGTCTCCAGCGGCACGCCCAGCTCACGCAGCTCGGCCTTGTCCCGCTCGAACTTACGCTGGAACGCCTCGTGGTCGCGCGCGTCCTCCGGATCGTGCTCGTAGCCGGGCACGGTCGCGGCGATCTGCGCGGCGGTCAGGAACCGTCGCGTGGACAGCAGGCAGATCACCAGGTTGACCAGGCGTTCGGTGCGGGTCCGCGACACGGGTAGACGCTAGCAGCCCGCGCTCCGGGCACGTGCACCCACGCGGGTACCACGTGGGTCGCGTCGCACGGCCCCGCGTCCGGTCAGCCCGCACGGCACGCCCGGCGGTCATACAGTGGCCTGGTGGCGCGGCCGGAAGTCAAGACGGAAAGCGTCGGCACCGTCGTGGTCGCCGGGGCCGCCAACCTCGCCATCGCCGTCGCCAAGCTGATCGCCGGGCTGATCTCCGGATCGGCGGCGATGCTCTCCGAGGCCGTGCACTCCGTCGCCGACACCACCACCGAGGTGCTGCTCTACCTCGCGCTGCGGCGCGGGGCGCGCCCGGCAGACGCCCGCCACCCGTTCGGGTACGGGAAGGAGAGCTACGTCTGGGCCTTCCTGGCGGCGGTGTTCACGTTCGTCGCCGGCGCCGGCTTCGCCATCACCCACGGCGTCACCACCATCCTGGTGCACGAGCACAGGAACGACTACCTGGCCGCGTACGTCGTGCTGGCCGTGTCGTTCGCCATCGAGTCGGTCTCGCTGGCCCGCGCCGTACGCCAGATCCGCACCGAGTCCCTGCAGTTGCACACCACACCACGCCGGTTCCTGCGGCTGACCGCCGACCCCGCCGTCAAGGCGGTGTTCTTCGAGGACGCCGCGGCCCTGATCGGGTTGGTGCTGGCCGCCGTCGGGCTGGCCCTGTCCCAGCTCACCGGCGAGGAGCTGTGGGACGGCCTGGCCTCCATCCTGATCGGGGTGCTGCTGCTCGTGGTCGCCACCGTCCTGGCCCGCAGCAACATCTCGCTGCTGGTCGGTCGGGCGGTGCCGGAGCGGGTGCACCGCGAGATCGCCGGCGAACTCGCCGGGCTGGCCACCGTGCGCCGACTCGACACGCTGCTGACCATGCAGCTCGGCCCGGCCGACGTCCTGGTCGCCGCGAAGCTGGACTTCGACGACGAGGCGAGCGGCGCGACCATCGAGGCGGTTGCCGACGAGGCCGAGCGCCGCCTCACCGCCCGCTACCCGCAGATCCGGTACGTCTTCCTCGACCCCACCGGCGCCCCACGCGGCGACGCCCGGCGGCCGGACACCCCCACCGACTGACCGCCCTGCCGTCCCCGGGCCGGGCCGCCCTGCTTTCTCCAGCCCCACACACACGGCGCGGTTGCCCGGCCGCCCCCGGGCGCGGCCGGCCAGGGCGGCGACGCTAGCGTGCCGGGCATGGTGCGATGGCGGTCCGGAACGGTGACGGCGCTGCGGCGGCAGTGGACCGGGGCGGTGGAACTCGACGTCGACCTGCCCGACGGCGCCACGGTCCGCGCCCTGGCCTACCCCGAACTGGTCGGGCGACCCGAACCCGGCGACCGGGTGCTGCTCAACGCCGGCGCGCTGCTGATGGGCCTCGGCACCGGCGGGTACGCCCTGGTCGTGGCACTGCCCGACCGGCTGCCGCCGGACCCGCCACAGGCCCTCGACACCCGCGACGCCGGTCACCTCGTCAAGGCCCGCTACACCCCGCTGCAGCCGATCCTGCTCGGCGTCGACGAGGAGGCGTCCCCGCACCGCGAGGTCCTGGCCGCCGCCGACGACCTGGGCGGCCTGCCGGTCGTCACCGCCGACCTGCACTCCGCGCTGCCGGCGATCCTGGCCGGCATCCACGCCGACGCCCCGGACGCCCGGGTGGCGTACGTGCTGACCGACGGCGGGGCGCTGCCCGCCTGGTTCTCCCGCACCCTCGCCGGGCTGCGCGACCACCTCGCCGGCACGGTCAGCGTCGGCCAGGCGTTCGGCGGCGACCTGGAGGCGAGCACCGTGCACAGCGGCCTGCTGGCCGCCCGCCACGTCCTGGGCGCCGACGTGGCGATCGTCGCCCAGGGACCCGGCAACCTCGGCACCGGCACCCGGTGGGGCTTCTCCGGCGTCGCCGTCGGCGAGGCCGTCAACGCCGTCGCCACGCTGGGCGGGCGCCCGGTCGGGTCGCTGCGGATCTCCGACGCCGACCCCCGGCCCCGCCACCGGGGCGTGTCGCACCACAGCCTCACCGCGTACGGCCGGGTGGCCCTCGCCCCCGCCGAACTGGTCGTGCCCGACGGACTGGACCCGGCGCTGGCCCGCGAGGTGGACGCCGCGCTGGCCCCCCTCGCGGTGCGGCACACCGTCGTCCGGGTGCCCACCGACGGGCTCGACGCCGCGCTGCGGGCGACGCCGGTGCCGCTGTCCACCATGGGCCGGGGCCTCGACGCCGACCACGCGTACTTCCTGGCCGCCGCCGCAGCCGGCCGGCACGCCGCCCGCCTGCTGACCTGACCCGGCCCGCGCCCGACCCGGACGCCCGACGACAGACGTGCCCGGCGGCCGGCTTCAGGTCGCCAGGTAGCCCTGCCGCACGATGCGCTCGGCGGCCTTCTCGTACACCGCCGGGTCGTCCGGGACCAGGGTGCCCAACCCGTCCACGTAGCGGTTGTACATGCAGAACGCCGCCGCGATCAGGACCGTGTCGTGGATCTCCAGGTCCGTCGCGCCGGCACCCCGGGCGGCCTCCACCAGGTCCACCGTCACGTCCCGGCCGCTGCGCTGCACGGCCTCGGCGATGCGCAGCAGCGCCCGCAGCTTGTCGCTGACCTCCGCGTCCACCGGATCGACGAGGACCCGGTCCACCAGCGGCATGCCGGAGGGGAGCTGCGCCGCCGCGAAGGCGGAGTGCGTCGCGCAGCAGAAGCGGCACTCGTTCAGCCCCGACACGTACGCCGCGATCAGCTCCCGCTCCCCCGGCGTCAGCGTCGGGTGCGGGGCGCGCAGCAACGCCTCCGCCAGCGCGTTGAGGGGCTTGGCCGTCTCCGGCCGGAACCGCATCGGGCCCCGGATGCCCGGATGCTCCCGCTCGTCGATACCGAGGTCGATGTGTGCGATGACGTCACCATCCCTTGCCGCCGCGGCGGGGCGTGCCCGGTCCACGGACCGACAACGCCGAACGGGACGATCGTCCCAGCACCGCCGGGCCGAGGCCACTTCGAGCTTGCGGTGCCGCCGGGGCCGCGTCAGGCCGTGACGACCAGCGCCGCCGGGCCCGGTCAGGCCATGAAGATCAGGGTGAGCCAGGCGCCCACGATCAGCACCAGCGCGAGCGCCAGCACCCAGGTCGGCACCGTGTACTCGCCGCGCCGGTTGCGCTCGATCTCGGCGCGGATCTTCTCGCGGCGGCGCTCGACCCAGTTCTGCCGCGCCCGGCCGCTGTCAGGAGGTTCGGAAGTCGTCATGGCGCGGTCAGCCTACCGGGCCGGCCGACCCGGCAGGCGGTCACCACCACACCGGGCCGGCCCGCACCGTCACATGCTGGCGATCAGCCGCTCCACCCGCTCGTCGTACGCCCGGAACGGATCCTTGCAGAGCACCGTGCGCTGCGCCTGGTCGTTCAGCTTCAGGTGCACCCAGTCGACGGTGAAGTCACGCCGCTTCTCCTGGGCGTGCCGGATGAACTCGCCGCGCAGCCGGGCCCGGGTCGTCTGCGGCGGAGTCTCCTTCGCCTCGAAGATCTCCGGGTCGGTGGCCACCCGGTCCACCTCGCCGCGCCGCTCCAGCAGCCCGTAGAGGCCCCGGCCCCGACGCAGGTCGTGGTAGGCGAGATCCATCTGGGCGACCCGCGGGTGCGACAGCGGCAGGTCGTGCTTGCGCTGGTAGCGCTCGATCAGCCGGAGCTTGGTCACCCAGTCGATCTCCCGGGCCACCGGCTCCAGGTCGCCGGTCTCCACCGCGCGCAGCACCCGACCCCACAACTCCACCACCCGCTTGGCGGTCTGGTCGCTACCGCGCCGCTCCACGAACTCGGTCGCCTTCGCCAGGTATTCCTGCTGGATCTCCAGCGCGCTGACCTCCTTACCGGAGGACAGCCGCACCTTGCGCCGGCCCGTGATGTCGTGCGACACCTCGCGGATCGCCCGGATCGGGTTCTCCAGCGTCAGGTCCCGCATCACCACCCCGGCCTCGATCATCCGCAGCACGATGTCGGCGGTGCCGACCTTGAGCAGCGTCGTGACCTCGTTCATGTTGGAGTCGCCGACGATCACGTGCAGCCGGCGGTAGCGCTCCGCGTCCGCGTGCGGCTCGTCCCGCGTGTTGATGATCGGCCGGCTCCGGGTGGTCGCCGACGAGACGCCCTCCCAGATGTGCTCGGCCCGCTGCGACAGGCAGTAGACCGCCCCGCGCGGCGTCTGCAACACCTTGCCCGCGCCGCAGATCAACTGCCGCGTGACCAGGAACGGAATCAGCACGTCGGCCAGCCGGCCGAACTCGCCGTGCCGGGAGACCAGGTAGTTCTCGTGGCAGCCGTACGAGTTTCCGGCCGAGTCGGTGTTGTTCTTGAACAGGTAGATCTCGCCCGCGATGCCCTCGTCGTGCAACCGCTTCTCCGCGTCGACCAGCAGCCCCTCCAGGATCCGCTCGCCGGCCCGGTCGTGCGCGACCAGGTCCACCACCGAGTCGCACTCCGGGGTGGCGTACTCCGGGTGCGAGCCGACGTCGAGGTAGAGCCGGGCGCCGTTGCGCAGGAACACGTTGCTCGACCGGCCCCAGGACACCACTCGGCGGAAGAGGTACCGGGCGACCTCGTCGGGGGACAGCCGCCGCTGCCCGCGGTAGGTGCAGGTGACGCCGTACTCGGTCTCAAGGCCGAAGATTCGCCGCTCCATGATGAGACATTAGCCGCCCGAGGCCCCAGATGGGCAGCGCTCACCACGTCGTCTCACGCCGGGGACACCCGCGGGCCCGCCGGGGGGCACGCCGGCGCGCCGGCCCCACCGTCACCCGGGCACGACCCCGCCGTACGCCCCGCCGGCGCGTCCCGGGTGGACCATGCCGCCGCACGGGGCGTAGCGGCACGAAGGGACGGCGTCACGCCGGTGCGGGCGTCGTCCGGCCCGGTTGATCCACGCGGGTCGGTCGGGACCGGGCCCGCCGCGGCCGGAGCGTCGACCTGCGGGCGTACGACGACCGTGCGGGCGCCCGGGCCCACGGCCCCGACGCCCGCGCGACCGACTCCGCTACGCCTCGGGGGCCTCCGACTGCTGGCCCTCCAGGTCCGCCGAGCCGGCCGACGTGGTGGGCTTCCCCGCCTCCCCGGTCGGCGCGGTCGGGGTCTCCGGACGGACCGGCACGGCCGGCTCCTCGGCCTTGCCGCCGTCCAGCAGGGCGGTCAGCGCCGCCCCGGTGATGCGGCGGAACGTCCGTCCCACCCGGCGCCGGTCCAGGACCGCCACCTCCAACTGGTTCGCGGCGATGGTGCGGGACGCGCCGCCCTCGCCCCCGACGCTGCCCAGCGCCTGCACCGCGACCTTCACCGCCTCGCCCAGCGACATGTCCGGACGGTGGTGGGACTTCAGCACGCCGGTGATCGCCTCGGCCTGCCCGCCCATCGCCATCCGGCCCGGCTCGTCGTTGACGGAGCCGTCGTAGGTGAGCCGGTAGAGCTCGTCGTCCTCGGCGCTGGCACCGACCTCGGCCACGCAGATCTCCACCTCGAACGGCTTCGACTGCTCGGTGAAGATGGCGCCCAGGGTCTGCGCGAACGCGTTCGCCAGGGCCCGGCCGGTGACGTCGCGCCGGTCGTAGCTCAGGCCGTTCAGGTCGGCCATCCGCACGCCGGCGCGGCGCAGGTTCTCGAACTCGTTGTAGCGACCGACGGCGGCGAAGCCGATGCGGTCGTAGATCTCACTGACCTTGTGCAGGGCGCTGGAGAGGTTCTCGGCGACGAAGAGCACCCCGCCCTCGTAGCTCAGGACGACCGCGCTGCGGCCCCGGGCGATGCCCTTGCGGGCCAGCTCGGAGCGGTCGCGCATGATCTGCTCGGGCGAGGCGTAGAACTGCATGGCCACGGCGGCGGTTCTCCTTCAGGGCGCTGTGCTGACGGCTGCTGACTGGTGCGGGCGGGAGCGGATCAACCGCCCGGGTTCTCCATCCGGCCGGAGACCACGCTCTCGGCGATCGCCGACATCTCCTCGTCGGTGAGCCGGTGGGTGCCCTCCGCCGTCGCCGTCATCACCACCGGGTAGATCCGGCGGATCAGGTCCGGCCCGCCGGTGGCGGTGTCGTCGTCGGCCGCGTCGTAGAGCGCCTCGACCGCGAGCCGGACCGCCTCGTCGATCGAGAGACCCGGCTGGAAGCGCTTCTTCAGCGCGGAGCGGGCGAACAACGAACCGGAGCCGATCGCGTCGTAGCCGGTCTCCTCGTAGGGGCCGCCGGTGACGTCGAAGCTGAAGATGCGGCCGGCCCGCGCCGGGTCCTTCGCGGCCAGGTCGAAGCCGGCGAAGAGCGGGATCACCGCCAGGCCCTGCATGGCGGCGCCCAGGTTGCCGCGGATCATCGAGGCGAGCCGGTTGGCCTTGCCGTCGAGCGAGAGCATCGCGCCCTCGATCTTCTCGTAGTGCTCCAGCTCCACCTGGAACAGTCGCATCAGCTCGATGCCGATGCCCGCCGTGCCCGCGATGCCCACCAGGGAGTACGCGTCGGCCGGGTGCACCTTCTCGATGTCGCGCTGGGCGATCAGGTTGCCCATGGTGGCCCGCCGGTCGCCCGCCATCACGACGCCGCCGACGGCCGAGATGGCCACGATGGTCGTCGCGTGTGGCGCCATGTCGGCGGCCATGCCCGGCGGCAGCGGCCGTCGGCCGGGCAGCATCTCGGGGGCCACCTTGCTCAGGAACGAGGTGAAGGAGGACGTCCCCGCGTTGGTGAACACATCTGGTAGACGCCCGGATGGATCAAAACCCGCTGCCACGTGGTTCCTCTCAGATATGTGATCGCCCCGGCCAGTCGCGACTGATCGTCACGGAACTGGCCGAGACCACCGTTGCAGTTGAAGCACAATATCCCGCGCACCCAGCCGGTGCGATGATCGTGGTCCAGATGTTGGGGGTCCGGCGTGCCGCAGATCGCGCAGACGCCGCCATGCTCGGCCAGGAGCTCCTGAAACTCCTTCTCACCGATCCCGTAACGCCGCCGCAGGTGGTACTCGCGACTGCCGCCGTAGAGTCGCTGCTTCGTGTTTCGGGTCCTGACGTTGTGGCACGGCTTGCAGTACGTGCCGTAGCCGCTGCTGTCCGACCGGTTGCGGGGGAAGTCGGTCATCGGCTTGACCGATCCGCAGTCAGCGCAGAAGCGATGCCCCGCCGGAAGTTCCCGAACCGGCTTGACCTCCCGCCCGTGCGTCTCCCGCACCCGTTTGGCATAGCTAGCCTTGGACCGCTGGTTGAAGCACGGCTTGCAGTAGCTGCCGCGACCACTGGGCCGCTTGCTGCTCGAACAGAACTCGTCGATCAGCTTCCATTCCCCGCAGTCACGGCAGCGACGCCGACCGTCCCGGTCATCAAGAGGGAGTGGCATGTCCGTTTCACCCCGAGATGTTCACTGACCTCCCTTTTGCACGTAACCGCGCACGAACTCTTCGGCGTTCTCCTCCAGGACGGAGTCGATCTCGTCGAGCAGGTCGTCGACGTCCTCGGTGATCTCGGCGTGCCGCTCGGCGACCTCCGGGTTCGCCTCGGTGGTGACGTCCTCGATCTCCTCGCCCTGCCGGGACTTGCCCGACTGCGACTGCCCGCCGCTGTCACGAGTGGCCATTGCTGCCTCCTCCACGATCGCCTGCGATCAACTTACCTCGCGGAGGCGACGAAAAGCCCGCCGCGCGCCGGCTTCGGCACGCGGCGGGAATCGTCCACGCCGATCAGCCGCCGGTGAGGGTCTCGAGCAGGTCCTTCGCGCTGGGGCAGCGGTCGAAGAGCGCGCCGACGTGCTTGCGGGTGCCGCGCTCGGGCTCCATCATCGGCACCCGCACCAGCGACTCCCGGCCCACGTCGAAGATGACCGAGTCCCAGCTGGCCGCGACCACCTCGGAGGCGTACTGGGCCAGGCAGCGGCCGCGGAAGTAGGCGCGGGTGTCCTCCGGCGGCTCGGTCATCGCGGTGCGGGTCTGCTCGTCGTCGAGCAGGGTCTTCATCGCGCCCCGGGAGACCAACCGGTGGTAGAGGCCCTTCTCCGGGCGGACGTCCGAGTACTGCAGGTCGACCAACTGGAGCTTGTGCGAGCCCCAGCCGAGCTTCTCGCGCTCCCGGTAGCCCTCCAGCAGCCGTAGCTTCGCCACCCAGTCCAGTTCGTCGGCGCAGAGCATGACGTCGCGGCCCAGCCGGTCCAGCACGCTCTCCCAGCGGGCGAGCACGTCCAGGGTCTGCTCGTCGGCGTCGGCGCCGTAGCGGTCGTCCACGAAGGACCGCACCCGCTCGTAGTACGCCCACTGCACGTCCAGGGCGGTGAGTCGCCGCCCGTCGCGCAGCCGCATCAGGTGGGTGAGCGACGGGTCGTGGCTGACCGCGCGCAGCTCGCTGACCGGGTCGGCGATGCCCAGGTCGGAGCCGAGCGCCTTCTCCTCGATCATGGTGAGGATCAGCGCGGTGGTGCCGACCTTGAGGTAGGTGGAGATCTCCGACAGGTTCGCGTCGCCGATGATGACGTGCAGCCGCCGGTACTTGTCGGCGTCGGCGTGCGGCTCGTCGCGGGTGTTGATGATCGGCCGCTTGAGGGTGGTCTCCAGGCCGACCTCGACCTCGAAGAAGTCGGCGCGCTGGGAGATCTGGAAACCGGTCTGCCCGCCGTCCTGCCCGATGCCGACGCGGCCGGCGCCGCAGACGATCTGCCGGGTCACGAAGAACGGCGTCAGGTACGCCACGATGTCGGCGAAGGCCGTCTGGCGGCGCATCAGGTAGTTCTCGTGGGAGCCGTAGCTGGCGCCCTTGTTGTCGGTGTTGTTCTTGTAGAGGTGGATGGGCTGGGTGCCGGGGATGGTGGCGGCGCGGCGGGCCGCCTCGGCCATCACCCGCTCCCCCGCCTTGTCCCAGCGCACCAGGTCCCGCGGGTTGGTCACCTCGGGTGTGGAGTATTCCGGGTGGGCGTGGTCGACGTAGAGCCGCGCGCCGTTGGTGAGTATCACGTTGGCCAGCCCGAGGTCCTCGTCGGCGAGCGCCTCGGCCGGGTCGTACGCGGCGCCGGAGTAGGTGAAGCCGCGCGCGTCCCGCAGCGGCGACTCCTCCTCGTAGTCCCAGCGGGCACGGCCGCCCCGGTTGAGTTCCGGGCGCGCCCCGTAGGCGTTGACCACCTGGGAGGAGGTGACCATGGGGTTGGCGCCGGCCTGGCCGGGCACGGAGATGCCGTACTCGACCTCGGTGCCCATGATCCGTCTTACGCTCATCGACCTACCTGCTTCGCTCGCCCGACCCGGTCCCCCGTCACGTCGAGCGTAGTCGGCCGCGCGGCGGATGGGGGCGCGCCGGACCGGGGCGGCAGGCGCGGGCCGGACGGGGACGGGTGGGCCCGGACGGGACGGGGCCCGCGGCGCGACGCGCCGCGGGCCCCGTGCGGGTGTGGGTCAGAGGTACTGACCGGTGTTGCTGGCGGTCTCTATCGACCGGCCGGCCTCCGCGCCCTTGCCGCCGGAGACGAGCGTGCGGATGTAGACGATCCGCTCGCCCTTCTTGCCGGAGATGCGGGCCCAGTCGTCGGGATTGGTGGTGTTGGGCAGGTCCTCGTTCTCCCGGAACTCGTCGACGCAGGCGTCGAGGAGGTGCTGCAGGCGCAGGCCCTTGCGGCCGGAGGTGAGGAACTCCTTGATGGCCATCTTCTTGCCCCGGTCGACGATGTTCTGGATCATCGCGCCGGAGTTGAAGTCCTTGAAGTAGAGGACTTCCTTGTCGCCGTTGGCGTAGGTGACCTCGAGGAAGCGGTTCTCCTCGGTCTCCGAGTACATCCGCAGCACGACCGCGTCGATCATGGCCGCGACGGTGGCCTGGGGGTCGCCGCCGTGCTCGGCCAGGTCGTCCGGGTGCAGGGGCAGCCCGGAGAGGATGTACTTGGAGAAGATGTCCTTGGCCGCCTCGGCGTCCGGCCGCTCGATCTTGATCTTCACGTCGAGCCGGCCGGGGCGCAGGATCGCCGGGTCGATCATGTCTTCCCGGTTGGAGGCGCCGATGACGATGACGTTCTCCAGGCCCTCCACGCCGTCGATCTCGCTGAGCAGCTGCGGGACGATCGTGTTCTCCACGTCGGAGGAGACACCGGAGCCCCGGGTCCGGAACACCGAGTCCATCTCGTCGAAGAACACGATGACCGGGGTGCCCTCGCCGGCCTTCTCGCGGGCCCGCTGGAAGATCAGCCGGATGTGCCGCTCGGTCTCACCGACGTACTTGTTGAGCAGCTCCGGGCCCTTGATGTTGAGGAAGAAGCTCGTGTGCCGCTCCTTGCCCTCCCGCTCGGCGATCTTCTTCGCCAGCGAGTTGGCCACCGCCTTGGCGATCAGCGTCTTGCCGCAGCCGGGCGGGCCGTAGAGCAGGATGCCCTTCGGCGGGCGGAGCTGGTGCTCCCGGAACAGATCGGCGTGCAGGAAGGGCAGCTCCACCGCGTCGCGGATCTGCTCGATCTGGGCGTGGAGACCGCCGATGTCGGTGTAGTCGACGTCGGGCACCTCCTCCAGGACCAGCTCCTCGACCTCGCTCTTCGGGATCCGCTCGTAGGCGTACGCCGAGCGGGGCTCGATCATGAGCGAGTCGCCGGCCCGGATCGGCGAGCCGATCAGGGTCTCGGCGAGGTGCACGATCCGCTCCTCGTCGGAGTGCGAGACCACCAGCGCCCGGTCGCCCGGGCTGCCGTCGGGACCCGCGAGGATCTCCTTGAGCATGACCACCTCGCCGACCCGCTCGTAGCCGAACGCGTCGACGATGTTGAGCGCGTCGTTGAGCAGGACCTCCTGGCCGCGCCGCAGCTCGGCGACGTCCAGCGAGGGCGAGACGGCGACCCGGAGCTTGCGTCCGCCGGTGAACACGTCCACCGTGCCGTCGTCGTGCCGTGCGAGGAAGACGCCGTAGCCACTCGGTGGCTGCGCGAGGCGGTCGATCTCCTCCTTGAGCGTCACGATCTGCGCGCGGGCCTCCTTGAGGGTGCTCACGAGCCGGTCGTTGTTCTCGGTCAGCCGCGCCAACTGTGCCTGGGTGGCCGCCAGCCGCTCTTCGAGCTGCCGGACGTGTCGGGGGCTTTCGGTCAACTTGCGCCGCACCAGAGCGAGTTCCTCTTGAAGGAACGCGACCTGCGTGGAGAGATCGTGGGCCTCCTTCTCCCACCGTGCGGCGCGCGAGTCCGCGTCGTCGCTGCGTGCCACGTCCCACCTCCCCGGGGGGCTTGAACGTTCTGCCCTAACACTAGCCGCTATGAGGCCGATTCGGTCCCACGCAACGCGCTCGTCACCGAACCTTGATCGCCAAGGGTGGCCCCGAGGGCCGGTCCGGGCGTTCGGGTACCGTCGGGGCGTGGGACGGGAGAACATGGGGGGTGCGCCGTGGCGGAGGTCATGACCGACCAGCTGCAGGTCTGGGTGGACCAGGATCTCTGCACGGGCGACGGGCTCTGCGTGCAGTACGCGCCCGAGGTCTTCGAGTTCGACGTCGACGGGCTCGCCTACGTCAAGGGCCCCGACGGTGAGCTGCGGCTCGCGCCGGGCAGCCGGGTCGACGTGCCCGAGCACCTGCGCCTCGAGGTGATCGACTCGGCGAAGGAGTGCCCGGGCGAGTGCATCCACGTCGTACGCGGCAGCGACGGCGTCGAGGTCGCCGGCCCGGAGGCCGAGGAGGACTGAGCGCCCCGCCCTCCCGCGCCGCAGGGGGCGGGAGGGCTGCCGGCGTACGCCTCAGAGCATCGGACGGCCGACCACCGAGGCGACCAGGCGGGCGAACTCCTCCAGCCGGGCGATCTGTCCGGCGCCCCCGTCGTCGAGGGTCTTGCCGAAACGCAGCGCGTCGTGCCGGGGCGCGCCCACCGCCTCGTCGCTGGGCGGCGCCTCGTCGAGCGAGGTCAGCAGCAGGTAGACGTCGATGCTGTCGACCCGGATCCCGCCGTTGTCGTCGCGGGTGAGCCGCCGCCGGCAACCGACCTCGGTGACGGTGGAGACCGGCACCACGCGCAGCGAGGACGTCATCGACCCGGGCGGCCCCTCCCCCGGCGGCACGTCCTCGCCGTGCCAGAGGACGAGCCGGCTGCCGTCGCAGACCACGACCTCCTGCCACACCCCGTTGACCTCGTTGACGAAGCGTTCCAGGGTGAAGCCGAGCACCGACGCCCCCCGCAGCACCCCGCCCAGCGCCTCCAGGGCGACGTCGGGGTCGCGCAGGTAGGCGCGGGCCGCCGATTCGAGATCCTGGTAGGGCGACCAGTCCGGGAACACCGCCGGCAGGTCTCCGCCGCCGAAACCCGGCCGGTTCATGCCACCTCCCCGTAGCCGTACCACCGGCCCGCACCGGCCGGCAGGTTCCGTCCGCTCACTCCCGGCCGCCCCGTTCCACGGTCACGGCTGCGTCGTGTCCCCGGCCGCTGCCGGCTCCGCCGCGGCGGCCCGCGCGGCTGCGGCCTGCCGGGCCGCCTCCGCCTCGCGCAGCGCCTGCCGGCGTTCGGCGTACGCCTCGGCGCCCTTGCTCGGCTTGCGGCGCCGCGGCGGCGCGGTGACACCCGGAGCGAGCTTACGCGCGGACACCAGGAACGCGGTGTGCGCGATCATGCGGTGGTCCGGGCGCACCGCCAGCCCTTCGGCGTGCCAGTCGCGCACCAGCGACTCCCAGGCGCGCGGCTCGGTCCAGCCGCCGCGCTCGCGCAGCGCCTCGACCAGCTCGGACAGCTGCGGGGTGGTGGCGACGTAACCGATGAACACGCCACCGGGCACCAGGGCCCGCTCGACCATGTCGAGGGTCTCCCACGGGGTGAGCATGTCGAGGATGATCCGGTCGAAGCCCGTCTCGGTGCAGGTGGCGACGTCGCCGACGTGCAGGTGCCACGCCGGGTGCGGCCCGTTGAAGAACGCCTCGACGTTGCGCTTGGCGATCTGGGCGAAGTCGTCGCGCACCTCGAACGAGTGCAGCTCGCCCTCGGTGCCGACGGCGCGCAGCAGCGAGCAGGACAGCGCCCCGGAGCCGGCCCCGGCCTCCAGGACCTTCGCGCCGGGGAAGATGTCGCCCATGGCGACGATCTGGGCGGAGTCCTTCGGGTAGATCACCTGCGCGCCGCGCGGCATGGAGAGCACGTAGTCCGACAGCAGCGGGCGCAGGGCCAGGAACGCGGTGCCGCCGCCGGAGGTGGTGACCACGCTGCCGTCGGGCAGGCCGATCAGCGCGTCGTGCTCAAGGATGCCCCGGTGGGTGTGGAACGCCTTGCCCGGCTCCAGGGTGACCGTGTGCATCCGCCCCTTGGGGTCGGTCAGCTGCACCCGGTCGCCGGGCCGGAACGGCCCGCGGTGCACGGGGGGCAGCGCCCGGGTGTCGGCGGGCACCGGGGCGCCCTGGTCGGCCGGGGCGGCGGGGGGAGTTGCGGTCACGTGTTCATCTTCCGTTGAGGTTCGAGGAGCTGAGCCAGATCCGCGATGTGCAGGATGCCGACGACATCTTCGCCTGAGGTCACCACGTACTGCGCGCCCGGGTGGGTCTGTACCGCCTCCATCACCCGCTCCCCGTCGAGCCCGACGGGCATGGCGGGCAGGTCGGCCAGGGACCGGGCGACCGCGTCGACGGCCAGCCAGGGGCGGCGTTCCGCCGGAACGGCCTCCGCCGCGGTGGGGTCGACCAGGGCGACCGCCCGGCCGGCGGAGTCGGTGACCAGGAGCGCGGCGCCCGGCGTGGCGCCGGCGGCCCGGCGCTGCGCCTCGGCCAGCGGCGTGCCGGTGGGCACGGCGAGCACCGGCCGGGACAGCCGGGACAGGTCGATCAGCGGGAAGCGGCGGCTGATCCGCGCCATCCGGATCGACTGCCCGGCGCCGCGCCAGAGGGTGAACGCGACGAGCAGCATCAGCGGCAGCGCCAGCGGTGCCAGGTTGCCGGTGAGGGTGAACAGGATGACCAGCGCGGCGGTGCCGACGGCGACGGCGCGCCCCACCCACCCGGCGACCTCGGTGCCCCGGTGCCGGTCGTGGGTCACCGCCCAGACCGCCGCCCGCAGCGCCCGGCCGCCGTCGAGCGGCAGCCCCGGCAGGATGTTGAACAGCGCGACGATGACGTTGCTCACCGCCAGCTGGAACGCGAGCTGGTTGGCCAGGGTGCGGTCGGGCAGGGCGAGGGTGGCGGCGACGGCGACCGCGCCGAGCACGGCGGAGACGGCGGGACCGGCGAGCGACACCAGCAGGTCGATGCGGGGAGACGGGGCGTCGCGGTCCATCTCGGTGTAGCCGCCGAGCAGCTCCAGGGTGATGCCGCGCACACCGATGCCGTACCGGCGGGCGGTCAGGGCGTGGCCGAGCTCGTGCAAGAGCACCGAGCCGAGCAGGGAGACCACGAAGCCGAAGCCGATCAGGTAGCCGGCGAGCTGGGACAGGTCGAGCTGGCGGCGGGCGAACTCCGCGTACAGCACGGTCACCAGCAGGGTGAGCAGCACCATCGAGCCGTTGAGGTGCAGCGGCACCCCGAAGACCCGGCCCACGGTCAGGCCGGGCCGCGGGTCGGGCCGGCGCCGCGGTTGCCTCGTCTGCTCCATCGGACCGATGCTACGCGGCGGGAGATCATGCACCGGAGCGGCGACGGTGGAGGTGTCACACCGGTGCCCTAACCTTCCGGGCATGACGGCGGAACCGGTGACCACGCAGCAGCCCGCGACCCCGGCCGAGGTGCCGGCGACGGTGCGGGCCTCGCTGTCGCCGTCGCGGGCGGCGGATTTCAAGACCTGCCCGCTGCTCTACCGGTTCCGCAGCATCGACCGGCTGCCGGAGCGGCCGACCGTCGAGCAGGCCCGGGGCACGCTCGTGCACGCCGTGCTGGAGCGGCTGTTCGACCTGCCCGCCGGCGGGCGCACCCCGACGGCGGCGGGCGACCTGGTGGCCCCGCAGTGGGACCGGCTGGTCACCGAGCAGCCGGAGCTGGCGGGGCTGTTCGCCGACGGCGACACCCCGGCCGCGGCCGAGTTCCTCCGCTCGGCCGCCGCGCTGCTGGAGGGCTACTTCGCGGTGGAGGACCCGCGCCGGCTGGAGCCGGCCGAACGGGAGAGCCTGATCTCGGCGGTGGTCGACGAGGAGCTGCTGATCCGGGGCTATCTCGACCGGCTCGACGTGGCGCCGGACGGCGCGCTGCGGGTGGTCGACTACAAGACCGGCGGCGCGCCGCGGGAGGCGTTCGAGGCGCGGGCGCTGTTCCAGCTCAAGTTCTACGCGCTGGTGCTGTGGCGCACCCGGGGCGTGGTCCCCCGGGTGCTGCGGCTGCTCTACCTCAAGGACGCGGAGGTCTGCGACTACGCCCCGGACGCCGAGGAGCTGCTCCGCTTCGAGCGCACGGTGGTGGCCCTGTGGCGGGCGATCGAGCAGGCGACCGAACGTCAGGACTTCCGTCCCCGGCCGAGCCGGCTCTGCGACTGGTGCAGCCATCAGGCCCTCTGCCCGAGCTTCGGCGGCACCCCGCCGCCGTTCCCGGCGCAGGTGGCGACGGATCCGCTGCGCGACGCCCGGTCCCGCCCGGCGGCCCCCGGCGCCGACGAGTGACGCCGCCGCGCGCGACCGGGCCCCACGTCGTCAACAGAATGCCCACGGTCGACCGGTGGCGCAGCGACCGCACGGACCGGTGAGCGACCGGGTGCGCGGGCCGGCGAGCCACCGGGCGCACGGCCCGGGGAGCCGGCGGGCGCGAGCGACGGCGAGGCGCCCGGGTGCCCGAACCGGGGAGCCGGCGGGCGGGCCCCTGGCGCGGTGGAGGCAGTCTCCTCCTCAGGGATGAGGCCGGGCTCACCGTCGGCGACGATCAATCCGGCGTGGCGGCCGCTAGCGTCGCGGTATGACTTCGGGCCCGAAGGCGTGGCTGCGCCGGCACCCGCTCGCCGCGGACGCTCTCCTCGCCGTCGGGCTCGTCGGGGCGGAGATCGTGTTCACCTTCCTCACCCCCCGCGAGTACTGGCCGCCGCACCTGATGGCGGCGCTGGCCTGGAGCCCGGTCTGCGCCGCGCCGGTGGCGCTGCGCCGGGTCGCGCCGTGGCCCGCCGTCGCCGCGGCGGTGGCGACGCTGGCGCTGCCCGTCCTGCTCGACCTGGCGCCGGCCGCGCAGGGCCTGACCTTCCTGGTGCTCACCTACACGGTGGCCGCCACCCGGCCGCTCCGGACGGCGGTCGCGGCGGCCCTGGCGCTCTGGCTGCCAGCCGCGGTGGTGAACGCAGTCGCACCCCCGGACGGGATGATGGAGGGCGTCAGCTTTGCGTACCTGGTGGTGAACAGCCTGCTGACGGGGGCGGTGTCGTACTCGGTGGGCCGGGCCGTGCACGGGCGCCGGGCCGCCACGGAGGCGCTGCGGGAGCGGGCCCGGGCCGCCGAGGAGAACCAGCGTTCGCTCGCCGAGCAGGCGGTCGCCGACGAGCGCCGCCGCATCGCCCGGGAGCTGCACGACGTCGTCGCGCACCACGTCAGCGTGATGGGGGTGCTGGCCACCGGGGCCCGGCGGGTGCTGCCGAAGGACCGGGACGCGGCCGACGAGGCGATCGCCACCATCGAGGCGACCAGCCGGGCCACCCTGCGGGAGCTGCGCCGGCTGCTGGACGTGCTGCGTACCGACGCCGAGCCGGCCGCCGACCTGGCCCCGCAGCCGGGACTCGCCGGCATCGAGGCCCTGGTCGACCAGGTGCGCGAGGCCGGCCTGCCGGTGACGCTGCGGGTCGAGGGCACCCCGGGGGCGCTGGAGGAGGGGGTGGCGCTGACCCTCTACCGCATCGCCCAGGAGGCGCTGACCAACGCGCTCAAGCACGCCGGCACGGCCACGGCGGAGGTGCGGCTGACCTTCGACGAGGGCGCGGTCGGCGTCGAGGTGGCCGACACCGGGCGCGGCCCGGGGCCGGGCGGCGACCGGATCGGGCACGGCCTGGTCGGGATGCGGGAACGGGTCGCCCTCTACGGTGGGGTCCTGCGCACCGGGGCACGCCCCGGCGGCGGCTTCCGGGTTTCCGCGCGGATCCCGGTGGACGGCCGTGGCGCGGTGGCGGCGTGACCGGCTCGGGGGCGTACGGGAGAATCGCGGCCGGGCCGCGGGACGGGGGGACGGCGTGACCGGGGATCAGGGACGGGGGATCAGGTGACCGAGGCGACGGTGCCGGCGCGGCCGGTGCGCATCCTGCTCGCCGACGACCAGCCGTTGCTGCGTACCGGCTTCCGGATGGTGCTCGGCACGGAGGACGACCTGGACATCGTGGCCGAGGCCGGGGACGGCGTCGAGGCGGTGGACCTGTCGCGCCGGCTGCTGCCCGACGTGGTGCTGATGGACATCCGGATGCCGCGGATGGACGGGGTCGCGGCGACCCGGGCGATCGTCGACGCCCGGCTGCCGGTGCGGGTGCTGATCCTGACCACCTTCGACCTGGACGAGTACGTGGTCGGGGCGCTGCGGGCCGGGGCGAGCGGCTTCCTGGCCAAGGACGTGCCGGCGGAGGACCTGGTCACCGCGATCCGCACGGTGGCGGCCGGGGACGCGGTGGTGGCGCCCCGCATCCTCAAGCGGCTGCTGGACCGGTTCGCCGACATGCTGCCGGACCCGGCGGCGGCCCCGCCCAAGGGCCTCGGCGCGCTGACGGAGCGGGAACGCGAGGTGCTGGTGCAGGTGGCCCGGGGGCTGTCCAACGCCGAGATCGCCCGGGCCCTGTCGGTCAGCGAGACCACCATCAAGACCCACGTGGGGCACGTGCTCACCAAGCTGGGGCTGCGCGACCGGGTGCAGGCCGTGGTGCTGGCGTACGAGTCGGGTCTGGTCCGCCCCCGGCCGTAGCAACGCGCGCCCTGGCTGTTTCCGCAGGCGTACCCGAAGATTCCCCGCTTCCGGGAGGCGCCGTTGCCGTCGTCACCTACCGTGACCGGAGGTGGCGCGGCGCGGTTGACCCTGACGTGGCGTCACTGTGCAGGATCGGTCCCCGACGGGCGGGAAACGCGCTCGACCGGGCGCCGGGTCAGGGGCAACCCTGAGCCAGGGTCGGGGGCACCCGCACCGCGAAATAGGCACCGGCTCCGCCCGGAGTCGGACGGATCGGCGCCGACGAGCACCGATGATGAAACTGCCGCGCCGGACCAGCGGGGGCGGCGCGGATCAAATCAGACGGAAGAGGTAGATGACGTGACCGCGACGGTAGGCCAGCAGGCGCAGGCCGCGGCCCGGGCGAACGACGTGTGGAAGGTGTACGGCAGCGGCGAGGCGCAGGTCATCGCGCTGCGGGGGGTCAGCGCGGAATTCGAGCGTGGCAGGTTCACGGCGATCATGGGCCCCTCGGGCTCGGGCAAGTCGACGCTGATGCACTGCCTCGCCGGCCTCGACTCGGTCACCCGTGGCACCGTGTCGATCGGCGACACCACCGTCACCGGCCTGGGCGACGCGGGCCTGACCAAGCTGCGCCGGGACAAGGTCGGCTTCATCTTCCAGCAGTTCAACCTGCTGCCGACCCTGACGGCGAAGGAGAACATCCTGCTGCCGCTGTCGATCGCCGGGCGCAAGCCGGACCCGGCCTGGTACGACACGGTCATCGCCACGGTGGGGCTGCAGGACCGGCTGGGCCACCGCCCGGCGCAGCTCTCCGGTGGGCAGCAGCAGCGCGTGGCCTGCGCCCGCGCACTGGTCTCCCGCCCCGAGGTGATCTTCGCCGACGAGCCGACGGGCAACCTCGACTCCCGCTCCGGCGCGGAGGTGCTCAACTTCCTGCGCAACTCCGTGCGCGAGCACGGGCAGACGATCGTCATGGTCACCCACGACCCGACCGCCGCCGCGTACGCCGACCGGGTGGTCTTCCTCGCCGACGGGCAGATCGTCTCCGAACTGATCGAGCCGACCGCCGACACCGTGCTCGACACGATGAAGAAGCTGGACACCCCCACCGAGGTGGCCCGCTGATGTTCCGGGCGACTCTGAAGAGCCTGCTGGCCCGCAAGGTCCGGCTGATCCTCTCCGGCCTGGCCGTGGTGCTGGGCGTCATGTTCGTCTCCGGCGCGTTCGTGCTCACCGACACGCTCGGCCGCTCGTTCGACGCGATCTTCGCCGACGCGTACGAGGGGGTGGACGTCAACGTCGCCGCCAAGCCGAAGATCGACGTCGCCGAGGCCGAGGGCATGCAGACGGCCCAGCCGTTGCCGGCGGCCACCCTGGACAAGGTCCGGGCGGTGCCCGGCGTGGCCGAGGCGACCGGCGTCGTCGGCGTCGACGGGGCACGGCTGATCGGCAGCAACGGCAAGGTGGTCACGTCGTTCGGTCCGCCGCAGCTGGGCGAGAACTGGACCGGCGAGAACGACCTGGTGCAACTGCGCGAGGGACGGCCGCCGCAGGCCGACGACGAGATCGTGGTCAACAAGGCGCTGGCCACGGCCGGCAAGGTGAAGGTCGGTGACCGGGTCGGCGTGCTGACCCTCCAGCCGAAGCAGGAGTTCACCATCGTCGGTGTCTTCGGCTACAGCGGCGGCCGGGACTCCATCGGCGGCGCCAACGAGATCATGTTCACCACGCCCGTCGCGCAGCGGCTGATGCTCGGCGCACCGGACACCTTCAGCAGCATCACGGTCACCGCCGCCGGCGGGACGTCGGACGAGGCGCTGCGCGACGCGGTGGCCGCCGCGGTGGGCGCCGACTACGAGGTCAAGACCGGCGAGCAGCTCTCTGAGGAGGCGGCGGCCAGCATGAAGGAGGCGCTGTCCTTCTTCAACCGGATCCTGCTCGGCTTCGCCGCGGTGGCGCTGCTGGTGGGCACCTTCCTGATCCTCAACACCTTCTCGATCATCGTGGCGCAGCGCACCCGCGAGCTGGCGCTGATGCGCGCCATCGGGGCCAGCGGCCGGCAGATCATCGGGTCGGTGGTCCTGGAGGCCGTCGCGGTGGGGCTGATCGCCTCGGTGCTCGGCCTCGGCGCCGGCATCGGTATCGGCGCGCTGCTGGCGTACCTGTTCAGCACCTTCGCCGGCGGGCTGACCCTGGCCGGGGTCGGCGTGCCGCTGTCCGCGGTGATCGGCGCGTTCGCCGTCGGCCTGGTGATCACCGTGGTCGCCGCGCTGCTGCCGGCCCTGCGGGCGTCCCGGATCCCGCCGATCGCGGCGATGCAGGACGTGGCCAACCCGGACCGCCCGCTGACCAAGGTCACCGTGGCCGGCGGAATCGTCACCGCCGTCGGCGCCGGGCTGCTGGCCCTGGGCCTCACCGGCAACGCCGGAGGCAACACCCTGGCCACCATCCTCGGCGGCGTGCTGTTCGCCTTCATCGGCGTGGCCCTGCTGACCCCGCTGATCAGCCGCCCGGTGGTGAGCCTGCTCGGCGCCATCTTCGCCTGGTCGGTGCCGGGCAAGCTGGGCCGGCTCAACTCCGGCCGCAACCCGCGCCGCACCGCCATCACCGCCGCGGCGCTGATGGTGGGCATCGCCCTGGTCACCGGGGTGACCGTGATCCTGGACTCGGCAAAGAGCAGCATCAGCGCGCTCACCCAGGACACGCTCAAGGCGGAGCTGGTGATCTCCGGGGCACAGAGCGGCCCCCGGCCGCCGAGCTTCGACTCGGGGGTGCTGGAGAAGGCCGCGGCGATCCCCGGGGTGCGCCTGGCCGACGGCGAGTACGGCGACATGGCGGTGGTCGGCGGCAAACGCACCTGGGTCGGGGCGAGCAGCGACGTCGCCGCGCTGCGGCAGATCTTCGGCGCCGAGGCCACCGCCGGGAACATCGACCGGCTCGCGCCGGACGAGATGCTGGTCAGCTCGGACACCGCCAAGTCGCGCGGGCTCTCCGTCGGCTCGCAGGTGCCGGTGCAGCTGGCCCGGGGCGAGGCGCGGACCTACACGGTGACCGGCATCTACGCCAGCTCCGAGCTGACCAACCAGGTGGTGCTGCCGCCGCAGGCGGCGCGCGACTTCGCCATCCCGCAGCCGATCCAGGGCTTCATCCAGCTGGCCCCGGGCACCCGGGTCGCCGACGTGCAGCCGCAGATCGAGGCGCTGCTGGCCGACTCCCCCGAGGTGTCGGTGGCCGACCGGGAGGCGTTCATCGACCAGCAGGCCGGCCAGCTCGACGGCCTGCTCACGATGATCCAGATCCTGCTGGCGCTGGCCATCGTGATCGCCGTGCTCGGCATCATCAACACCCTGGCGCTGTCGGTGCTGGAACGCACCCGGGAGCTGGGGCTGCTGCGGGCCATCGGCCTGCGCCGGGCGCAGACCATGCGGATGGTCACCGTCGAGGCGGTGGTGATCTCGGTCTTCGGCGCGCTGCTCGGCGTCGCCGTCGGCGCCGGCCTCGGCGCGGCCGTGGTCGAAGCGCTGCGGGACGAGGGGATCACGGACCTGGTCCTGCCCTGGTCCCAGATGGGGGTCTTCCTCGGCCTGGCCGCGATCATCGGGGTCATCGCCGCGGTGCTGCCGGCGGTCCGGGCCGCCCGGATCAACGTCCTGGGCGCCATCGCCCACGACTGACCCACCAGGCACGACGAGG
>NZ_JBFAVI010000010.1:34326-83729 GCF_040679695.1 Micromonospora sp. NPDC052213 | reverse complement strand
ATCGGCCGTGAGATCTCCGTGGCGTTGCGCGACGTCCCCGAGGGCACCCCGGTCATCGTGAAGGTCCTGCCATGACCCGGCCGGATCCCGCCGTCCTCGCCCGGATCGCCGAGAAGTTGGAGCTGCTCACCCGGGTGGAGGCCGAGCACGGCTTCGGCGTGCGCATCGAGGGGCCCGCTCCGCTGGAGCCGATCGCCGACCTGCCCGGCGTCGCCGAGGTCTACAGCCTGTTCCGGCGGATCGAGGGCGACGACTTCCGGTTCCACGCGCCGAAGGAGATCCTCACCCCGCAGGCGTGGGAGGAGGACGAGGTCAACCCGAACGACCCGATGGGCAGCCCGCTGATCGTCGGCTACGAGATGGACAGCGTCCCCGCCGGCCTGCGCGCCGAGATCCGCGGCGGTGACCCGATCTATCTCGACCGGGAAGACCTGGACGTGTACTACATGGAGTCCAGCGCCTACGTCTACCAGTACGAGCACCCCGACGAGGACGTCGAGTTCACCGTCATCGCCCCCGATGTCGCCACGTTCTTCGACGAGCACGTGCTCGGCCCCCGCTACCCGGAGCTGACGGCCGTCGTCTTCGGTCCCGCCGCTGCCGAGCAGCGGCTGCGCAAGGGCCGGCACGCCGGCGAGTACGCCGACAACTGGCGGCGGCTGCTGATCGCCGCCGGCCTCTCCTCCTGACCCACCCGCCGACCCTGCGAAGGACCGTCATGGCAGCTGATCCGCGGTTCACCGCGTTGTGGAGCGAGGAAGAGCTCATCCCGTACCCGCGCGAGGCGTGGCTGGAGGGGGGTTTCACCCCCGAGATGCTTCCCGACGGTGACGAGATCCCGCTCGACGTGGCGGTGGTCTTCACCGCCTTCCTCGAAGGCGACATCGAGCTGTACGACACCATCCAGCTGACCACCGAGGACGGCTCGCTGGACATCCGACTGATCGTGGTCGGCGCGGTGGCCGACAACAACGACCTGCTCTACGTGCTCGACCCGCGCACCGGGGAGATCCTCCAGTGCGACCTGGAGCAGCCGGACGTGCAGCCGGTGAACAGCAACTTCCGCACCTTCGTCGAGTTCCTCTACCAGTTCGCGGTCTTCGTCGAGGCGGACGAGGGCAAGCCGGGCCGCGCCGAACGGGCGGAGCAGCTGCGGATGGTGCTGGAGAGCATCGACCCGGCCGCCTTCACCCCCGACGGCTGGTGGCCGTTGGTGATCAGCCAGCTGAAGTGACCGCCGGGCGGCAGGCCCGGATCGCGGTCAGCGTGGTGTGCACGTCGAACTGGTGCCCGTCGTCGCTGTCCCAGCCGCCGTCGCTGCGCTGGGTCTCGGCGAGCCGCCTGCGGGCGGCGACGAACAGCCACTGCTCCTCGCTCCCCTCGACCCGGCGCAGCGTGGCAGCCAGCCACGCCACGTCGGCCGGGGACATCCTCGGCACCCGCTCGGCCAGCACCGCCTGGATGCGCGCCGACTCGTCGTACATCTGCTGCCGGTGCAGCACCGCCGCGCTCAGCCACCCGGCCGGCAGGAAGGACGGCCAGCTGCCGTCGGGGGCGAGCGCCGCGGCCAGCGCGTGCGCCGCCGCCTGCACCACCCCGGCGTACGCCCCACCGACCCGGTGGTCAAGCGGGCCGGCGGCCCGGGCGTCGAGCCCGGCGACGGTCAGCCAGTAGCCGGCGTTGGCGGTCAGGTAGAGCCGGGCCTCCGGGTCGCCGGGGCGGGCCCACTCCGGAGCCAGGCCGGCCAGCCGCGGGTCCTCCTCCCAGCCACCGTCGGGCAGCTGCCGGGCGGCGAGCCAGTCCAGCGCGTGCCGGGCGGCGGGACGGCCGAGCGCACCGAGGTCGTCCAGCTCGGCGAGGCGGAAGCAGGTCGCGTCGACCGAGGCGACCTCGCCGCCGAGCACCGCCGGCCAGCCGCCGCCGGGCGCCTGCCCGGCCTCGGCCTCGTCGAGCAGCTCCACCGGCACCGGCGCGCCGGTGCGCAACCGGGAGAGACGGGCGCGGTCCACCGCGTCCCCGTGCGCCACGACGAAGCCGATCGCGGCGTCCATGTCGACCACGGCGGACACGCTACCTGCGAAAAGTCGGTCCCGCCTCCGGGAAACGGCTCGGCCGGGTCCACCGGGTAGCCACCGTCGACCGGCGCGACGTGCGGACCGGGCCCGGTGCCGGGGCTGCGGCACGGCACAGAGGCCCTCCCGCACGGGCGGAAGGGCCTCTGGTGCGACCGGTCAGTACGCGGGCAGCGACGGGTCGATCTGCTTGATCCAGGAGAGCACGCCGCCCTGCACGTGCACGGCGTCGCGGAACCCGGCCGCCTTCAGCGCGGCGAGCGCCTCCGCGGAGCGGACCCCGGACTTGCAGTGCAGCACGATCTGCCGGTCCTGCGGCAGGTTGGCCAGCGCCTCGCCGGAGATGATCTCGCCCTTGGGGATCAGCGTCGCGCCGGGGATCCGGACGATCTCGTACTCGGCCGGCTCGCGGACGTCGACGAGGAAGATGTCCTTGCCGGCGTCCTGCCACTCCTTGAGCTCCAGCGCGGTGATGGTCGAGTCGACCACCGCCTCCTGCGCCTCCACCGACACCGCGCCGCAGAAGTCCTCGTAGTCCTCCAGCAGGTCGGTGACCGTCGGGTTCTCGCCGCAGAGCACGCAGTTCGGGTCCTTGCGAACCTTGATCTTGCGGTAGCTCATCTCCAGGGCGTCGTAGACCATCAGCCGGCCGACCAGCGGCTCGCCGATGCCGGCGAGCAGCTTGATCGCCTCGTTGACCTGGATCGAGCCGATCGACGCGCAGAGCACGCCGAGCACCCCGCCCTCGGCGCAGGAGGGGACCATGCCGGGCGGCGGGGGCTCCGGGTAGAGGCAGCGGTAGCAGGGGCCGTGCTCGGCCCAGAACACCGACGCCTGGCCGTCGAAGCGGTAGATCGACCCCCAGACGTACGGCTTGCCGAGCAGCACCGCCGCGTCGTTGACCATGTAGCGGGTGGCGAAGTTGTCCGTGCCGTCGACGATCAGGTCGTACCGGGAGAAGATGTCGCGGACGTTGTCCCGGTCCAGCGCGGTGTTGTGGATCTCCACGTCGACCAGCGGGTTGATCTCCCGGATCGACGCCGCGGCCGACTCGGCCTTGGAGCGGCCGACGTCGGAGACGCCGTGGATGATCTGGCGCTGGAGGTTGGACTCGTCGACGGTGTCGAAGTCGATGATGCCGAGGGTGCCGACGCCCGCGGCGGCCAGGTACATCAGGGCCGGCGAGCCGAGACCGCCGGCGCCGACGCAGAGCACCCGGGCGTTCTTCAGCCGCTTCTGCCCCTCGACCCCGACGTCGGGAATGATCAGGTGGCGCGAGTAGCGGCGGATCTCGTCAACGGTCAGCTCGGCGGCGGGCTCGACGAGCGGGGGCAACGACACGGTGGACTCCCCGGGATCGGCTGATGGCGAACCGAGCCATTGTCGCCCGTCGTGGGGCCGGTCGGCCATGAGGAGGGACACGTCGCCCGAACTGCGGGAGCGGGAATATTCAGATCCCGGGGACCAGCTTGCCCTCGTAGCGCGAGCCGTCGACGTAGGGCCAGGCGTTGGCGACGCAGCCGTCCAGTCCGTACGTCTGCTGTTGCATCACCGGCGCCGGCTCGCCCGGGGCCGGGCACGCCTGGTGTTCCCCGCCGAACTCGTGGCCCACCTCGTGGTTGATCACGTAGGCGCGGTAGATCTCCAGCGGCGCCCCGTAGTCGGGAACGGCCTCCAGCCAGCGGGCGAGGTTGATGATCACCCGACCGGGGAGCCGGCAGGAGGTGTAGCCCTCGGTGCTCAGCCCGCCCTCCGCGCACATCCGCTCCGAGGTGTCCGGGGTGGCGAGGTAGACGGTGAAGTCGGCGTCGTCCGCCTCGGCCACCCGCTGCACCCGGAACTCCTCCGAGGCGGTCCAGCCGCGCGGGTCGCCCAGCACCTCGTCGACGGTGGCGGCGAAGGCGGCGACGTCCTGGCCGGTGCCCGACTCCACGGCCACCCGGTAGCGCCGGACCGGCCCGGCGGTGCCCCGCACCGGGGAGTCCCCGGTCGCGGCGTCGAAGCTGCCCGTGCCCTCCCGGGGGTAGGGGGAACGGGTGGGCCGCTGCTCGTGCTCGCCCGCCGCCGCCCCGTACGCCGCCCGGCCCGGGTCGCCCGTGGGCGGCTCGCCGGCCTGCCCGTAAGGCCGGGGGGCCAGCGTCACCACGGCGGCCGCCGCGAGCAGCAGGGCCAGACCGATCCCGAGGGCGCGCCGGTCCCGGAGCAGGGCCGGCAGGCGGCGGTCCCGGGACAGGGATCGCGGCGACGGACGGTGGCTCGGCGGACCAGGCGGGTCGCAAGGGGACGACGACGTCATGACCTGAGCGTCCCACGCGAATCTGGCATTTCCGCGCTTTTGCCGCAGTTCGGCTACGGCCAGTCCAGGCCGTCGACGGCGGCACCGGCGGGCGTTCCCGCCCCCGCTGTCCGGTCGGCGGCGGCTAGAGCGGCGGCCCGGCGTAACGCCGACCGTCGCGGTACGGCCAGGGGTTGGCGACGCAGCCGTTGAGGAAGAGCGTCTGCTGCATCATCACCGGCGCCGGGCGGCCCCTGCCCGGGCAGCGCTCGTGCCGGTGCCCCAACTGGTGCCCGACCTCGTGGTTCACCACGTACGTCCGGTAGACCGAGAGCGGCACGCGGGCGCTCACGTAGTGCGGCACCGACAGCCGCCAACGGTCCAGGTTGATGATCACCTTGCCGGGCGCCCGGCACGACGTGTACGGCCGCCCGCCCACCCGGATGTCGACCCCGCCCGCCGCGCACATCCGGCCCGCCGTGGCGGCGGTGGCCAGGTAGACCGTGAAGTCGTGCCGGGCGTCCGCGCGTACCTGCTGCAACCGCAGCCCGCCGTCGACCCAGCTCCCCGGCCCGGTGAGCGCCTCCTCGACGGCGGCCGCGAACTCACCCGCGTCCTCGTCGGAGCCCGACTCCACGGCGACCCGGTAGCGGTGCAGCCTGCCGGCCTCCCCCAGCACCGGGCGCACCCGGTCGTCGTAGCCGAAGCTGCCCCGGCCCGCCGACGGCACCGGCCCGGGCAGCCGCAGCACCGGCGGCGGGGGCGTGGTGTCCGCGGGGGCGGGCGACGCCGGGACCGGCGAGGCGGACACCGGCGCGACCGCCGGCGCGGGGGCCAGTTCCTCGGCGGTGAGCACCTCCGCGTCGACGTCGGCACCCCGCCGGTCGGCGACCACCGCCACCGCCGCGCCGACCGCGAGGAGGAGTGCGACCAGCTCGACGAGGCGACGCCGGCGGGCCGGCCGGCGGTGCCGGGAACGGGACAGGTCCGGGCCCTGGGCGGCGGCCGGCGCCCGGCCCGTGGAGTGCCGACGCCCGCCGGCGGAGGCTGCGGCCCGCTGGCCCCGGGTCGGGGGCGGGGCGGGGCGGCGGTGGGCGGAGGACATCCCGGTCAGCCTGCCATGTCGGACCGCTTCGCGGTGTCCCCCGTTTCGGCGAGCAGGCCCAGCACGGCACGGGCGACCAGGCGCGGCACCTCCAGTTGCGCCACGTGCCCGACGCCGTCGAGCATCAGCAGGCGGCTGTCCGGGACGACCCGCGCGGCCTGCGGCGCCACCCGGACGTCCACCAGCCGGTCGTGCCGCCCTCCGATGACCAGCGTGGGCGCCCGGACCACACCGGCCAGCCGCCACAGCGACCCCGACCCGGGCAGGTACGACCGCAGGAAACTGGAGACCAGGCCGCGGAACGTCCGGACGTACGCGGCGGCGTAGTGCTCGGCCTCGTAGCGCACCCGGATCTCCTCCAGCGCCTCCTGCCGGCGCTGCTCGCTGATCCGGCTCAGGTCGCCGACGCACGCCTCCATGACCTGCTGGGCCATCACCTCGGGGGCGAGCTTGGCCAGCTGCCGGGCGGCCAGGCGCTCGCCCCGGGGGATCGCCAGCAGCGGCAGCATCCGACCCTGCAACGAGCGCCGGAAGTCGAGGAACGGCAGAGCCGGCGAGATCAGGGTCAGGGTCCGGACCAGGTCCGGCCGCAGCCCCGCCACCTGCACCGAGATCGCCCCGCCCAGCGAGTTCCCGAACAGGTGCACCGGCCCCCGGCCGGAGTGCTCGATCCAGCGGATCACCCGCTCGGTGAAGGCCGGGATGGTGTAGCGGCGCCCCGGCTCGCTGCGGCCGAACCCGGGCAGGTCGATGGCCTGCCCGTCGAGGCGGTCGGCGAGCAGGCCGGCCAGGTCGGTCCAGTTCTGCGACGAGCCGCCCAGGCCGTGCACGTAGAGCGCCGGCTCCGCGCCGGGGGCGGTGGCCGGGGTGTCCCGGACGTACGTCACGGTGCCGTCGAGGCGCACCTCGCGCCCCGGCCAGGGCGGCGGGACGGAGTGCTCGGGGAGGAGATGGTCCGGCCAGAGGGTGGCGCGCTTCATCCCTCCAGTCTGCCCGTGCCCGCGCCGCCCGGCAGCGCGTCGAACCGCGCCTGCCGCGTGCGGGCCGCGAGCGGCCCGCACCGCGCCCCCGGCGCGGCGGACCACACCCCCGCGCTCAGGCCAGCAGCGCCTCGATCCGGCGGTTGACCGCGGACAGGGTGGCCCGGACGACCGCCTGCCGGGGGTCGCCGGCGACCAGCGCGGAGCCGACCAGCTGCTCGACCCAGCCGTCGCAGACGAGCAGCACCACGACCGTGGCCACCTCGCAGTTGCCGAACGGCACCACCGCGGCGTGCTCCACGAAGCAGCGGCCACGCCCCGGCCCGGGATCCCCGCCGCGGAGCAGCTCGTCCACCGCCGCCGCGGCGGCCACCGCGCAGAGCCGCAGCACGTACCCGTCGACCGCCGGTCCCGTCGAGTAGCCGGCGGCGCTCTCCCCGCCGGCGACGAGGCGCACCTCCACGGTGGCGTCGAGCCCGAAGGTGCTCACCTGGACGTGGTCGATCACCACCCGGGGACCGGCCGCGCCGCCGGTGTCCAACGGCCGGGACGGCGCGGACTCCGTCGTGGTCACCTGCCCGCCGGAGTACGACGTGCCGGCGGTCGCCGGGCTGCCGGTGGGGGTCCCGGCCGGGGCAGCCGAGACCGAGCCCGGCTCCTCCACGGTGGCCCGGCCCCGGTGCGGGGCGGCGGACTGCCGGCGCCGGCGCGGGGGCTCCGGCGCCGCCTCGGGGCGCTGCTCGGCGCGGGCCTGCGGGGCCTCGGTCGGGCTGCCGGCCGCGCGGCTGCCGGGCACCCGGGTCTCGGCGGCCGGCGGCTCGGCGCTCCGCGGCCCGGCGGAGCCCGGCGACCTGGTCTCGGCGGCGCGCGGCTCGGCCGACCGGCGGCGCACCGGGGCGGCCGGCATGCCGGGCACGTTCCGCGGGGCGGCGGCGAGCCCCATCCGCTCCTGGAGCAGGCGGGCGACCAGCCGGCTCACCTCGGCCGGGTCGGCCCCGTCGGCCAGGTCGAGCCGCAGGCTGTGCGCGCCGGCCGGGGTGCGGCGCAGGGCCGCGTCGCGAACGCCGGCCACCCCGCGTACGGCGTCGAGGATCGCGTTGACGTCGAAGCCCTCCGGCCGCTCCCGCAGCGGTGCGGGCTCGTCGTCGCGGCGCAGGTGGGTGGCGATGCGGGCGAGTTCCGGGGTTTCGGCGGGTGGCTCCACGGCTGGCGGCTCCGGCACGACGGGCACGTCCGGTTCGGCGGGGACGCGCTGCGGCAACACCGCCGACGGGTGGTCCGGGAGCCGGTCCTCGCCGGCCGGCTCGGCCGTCGACGCCGGTTCGGGGGCGGATCGGCGGGCCGCGTAGGGAGGCGCGCTCGTCGGGGCGGGCGCGGACGGGGTGCGGTCACGTCGCCCGGGCCCGCCCGTGGCGGCCGCGGCGGCGGGACCGGAGGCGGCCTGCGGGCCGCCCGGCGCCTCCAGGGGTCGCTCCTCGCTCACCGACCGGAGCCGGAACGGCCGGGCCGTCCGACCCGCGGTCTCGTCCCCGGCCGGCGCAGGAGTGGTGCCCTCCACCGGGCCGGCCAGGTCGTACGCAGCCGGGGGCGCGCTCGCGGGCGCGCCCGACGGCCCCCCGCCCGCCCAGGCGGGTCGCTCGGCAGGGACCGGGATGGAGCGGTCGGCCGCGGGCGACGCCGCCCGGTCGGCGGGATCGGCCGGCGGCTCGTACGCCGGGCGCGACGCGGACTCGGTCCGGCCGACCTCGTAGGGGCGGCCCGGCTCGGCGTGCGGCGGCTCGTAGGGTCGGCCGGACGGCTCGGCGCGCGGCGGCTCGTAGGGTCGGTGCGGCTCGGCGGTCCAGCCCGGCGCCCGGTCCTCCCGGGACCGGCGGCCCACGGGCTCGTCCTCCTCGCGCGCCCGGCGGCCGACCGGCTCGTCCTCCGCCCGGGACCGGCGGCCGGGCTCGTCCCAGGCCCGGCGGCCGGCCGGCTCGCTCTCCTCACGGGACCAGGGGGGTGCCCAGCCGCCGCCCCAGCTCGGCCGGTTCCAGTTCGGGCCGGACCAGTCCGGCTCGGTCGCCGGCGGCCATTCGGCGGCCGACGCGCGGGAGTCGCCCGGTTCCCGGCCGGCACCGGGCCCACGGTCGGCGCCCGGCGCGTGCTCCGCGGCCACCTGCTCGACGCCCGGCCCGCGGTCGGGGCCGGTGGCACCCGAGGTGCCGGCCTGCTCGGCGGGGGCCGGCGCGGGGTCCTGCCCGGCGACCGGGCCACGGTCGGGGTCGGATCCGTACTCCTGCCGGAAGGGGCGCTCCGCGCCGAGCGCGCGGTCGACGCCGGAGAGCCGGTCGCCGGTCGCCGGTCGGTCGCCCACCGAGGGCTCGGGCGCGGGCGGGCGCTCGCCGGCCGGCGGGAACGGGCGGGGGGCGGGGGCCGGCGGCTCCGGCGGGAAGGAGTCGGCCCAGCCGGTGGCACCGGCGGCCGGGGAGGGCTCCTCGGCGGCGGAGCGGTCGACGGTCGGCGCGTGGAAGCCGGGCGGCACCTCGAAGCCGCTGGCCGCCGTGCCGACGGGCGGGACCTGCATGGCCGGCGGGGCCGAGGTCGGCGGGCCGGGGTCGGCCCAGCGCGGCTGGCGGCCGGCCGACGGGTCCGCGGAGGAGTGCCGGGCGGGGCCGGTCTCGGGCTCGGCGAGCCCGTGCTGCGGGTCCGACGGCTGATCGGCCGTGGGCGCCGGCCGCTGCGCGGGCACCACCAGCCGGTCGCCTCCCGGGTCGCGGCGCTGCTCGCCGAGGATGCCGGGCGGGGCGCTCACCGGGGCCTGGCGGCCGACCGGTGCGTCGTCGGCGTGGCTGACGCCGTTGACGTGGTGACCGTTGGCCCGGGCCGGCGGCTCGGGTGCGACCGGCGGACCGGGCAGCGGCGACGGCAGGTCGCCGTGCCGGGGTGAGGAGGCGGCCCAGCCGAGACCCGGGTCGGGCGGACCCCACGCCGAGGCCTGCTCGCGGGCCCCGGAGACCTCCTGGCCCCGGGACCATCCGGCCGCCGAGGGCGCCCACCCGCTGCCGGCCCGGCCCAGGTCGTCCTGCTGACCCGTCCCGTCGCCGTGCTCTCCCGGGGTGGCGGCACCGGGTTGCCCTGTTTCACTCACCGCGCGCTCCTTGGTCGCCCCCGCTGAGGCTACCGTGTGGTGACAGTGGCGATAAGTTACAGCGGCGGGCCAATTCCGCGACGGGCCCTGAGCCCAGACCGGTTCGGGTGAAATGCCGGCTCGTACGAAGAAACTCGGAGGTTCCCATGACCGCTGTGGGGAACGGTGCACAGACAGCCGGCCGGCCCACCCGCCTGCCCCGTTCGGCGCGCCGCAAGCAACTGCTCGCCGCCGCTCAGGAGGTGTTCGTCGCCCAGGGCTACCACGCCGCGGCGATGGACGACATCGCCGAACGGGCGGGAGTCTCCAAGCCCGTGCTCTACCAGCACTTCCCCGGCAAGATGGACCTCTACCTCGCGCTGCTGGACACGCACTGCGACGCGATCCTCGCGAAGGTCGACGAGGCCATGCGCGGCACCAACGACAACAAGGAGCGGGTCAGCGCGTCGGTGCGCGCGTACTTCGACTTCGTCGACCACGAGAGCGAGGCGTTCCGCCTCGTCTTCGAGTCCGACCTGCGCAACGACCCGGCGGTGCGGCAGCGCGTCGAGCGGGTCGAGCAGGGCTGCATCGCGGCCATCACCGACACCATCATCTCCGACACCGGGGTCAGCCGGGCGCACGCCGAGCTGCTCGCCTCCGGCCTGGTCGGGGCGGCCGAGACCGCCGCGCAGTTCTGGCTGGCCGGCGGCCGGCAGGTGCCCAAGGCGGAGGCGGAGGCGTTGGTCGCCGCGCTCTCCTGGCGGGGCATCGCCAGCTTCCCGCTGCAAGGTGAGTCAGCCTGAGCATCGGGGCGCGAGATCGGATAGCCTTCCCCTCGGCGGCTCTTTCGCCCGAACGAGGAGGCACTGTGGAGGTCAAGATCGGCGTGCAGTACGCGCCCCGCGAGCTGGTGCTGGAGAGCGCGCAGTCGCCGGCCGAGATCGAGCAGATCGTGACCGACGCCATGACCAAGGACGAGGGCACCCTCTCCCTGACCGACGAGAAGGGCCGGCGGGTGATCGTGCCGGTCAACAAGGTCGCCTACGTCGAGATCGCCGAGGCGTCGCCGCGGGCGGTCGGTTTCACCGTCCGCTGACCCGGTCGGCAGCCCGCGACGGGTGACGACGTCGCCCGTCGCGGACCCCGCCGACCCGGCCCGGCACGCCGGCTCGTCCGGCACTCCGTGCGTCGGTCGTCGAGCGGCAGGCTTCCTGGCGCCAGTCGCGGTGGAGTTCGCCCGCGCGTCAGTTGTTCAGCCCGGCGGCGGCCATCCGCGTGGTGTGCGCGGCGGTCAGCCGCCGGAAAAGTCCCTGCACGTCCACCCGGTCGCTACCGGCGATGAGGGCGGTCAGCGCGCCCCGGTCGGCGGCGACCCGACCGGCCTGCGACAGGGCCTCCCCGACCAGCCGCCGCGCCCACATCGAGAGCCGGCCGGCCACCTTCGGGTCGGCCGCGATGGCGGCCCGGATCTCGGCGACGGCGAAGTCGGCGTACGCGGAGTCGTGCACCACGTCGAGGACGAGCCGGCGGTCCGGCTCGGCCAGGGCCGCGGCGATCTCCCGGATGAAGTCGTCGGTGATGGCGTCGCCCACGTACGCCTTGGTCACCGCCTCCGCCCAGTCCCGCGGCTCGGTCGAGTCGTGGTACGCCTGCAGCGGCGCGACGTACGGCGCCATCGCGTCGTCGGGGAGCACGCCGAGCGCGGCCAGCCGGTCGGCCAGTCGACGGTAGTTGGCGATCTCGGCGGCGGCCATCTCGCTCAGGGCCGCCCGGCGGCGCAGGTCGGGGGCGAGCCGGGCGTCGACGGCCATCCGCTCGAAGGCGAGCAGTTCGCCGAACGCGACCAGGCCGAGCAGATCCGGGACGGCGGGGTCGGGCGGGTCCGGGACGGCAGGACCGGGCGGGTCCGGGACGACGTGGGCCGACAGAGCCGAAACGGCAGGGCCGGGCCGGTCCGGGACGGCAGGGCCGGGCCGGTCCGGGACGGCAGGGCCGGGCCGGTCCGGGACGGCAGGGCCGGTCTGGTCGGGGGCGGGCACGAGCGCAGGCTACCGCCCGCCCGCACGCCCCGGGGGGAGTGACGCGGGTCACACCAGATGCCCCCGGGCATGCCACCTGCGCCAGGAATCAGGACGACTGGCGTGCTGTTCAGGTAACATGGAGCAGTTGCCGTGGGCGCCGAGCTGGCCAGGCCGGTCCAACAGACCGGTCGGTCCCATCGAAGTCCGACTCCACGGCGCGCGTGCGGCCCGGTCCGGCCAGGCGTTCTGCCGCCGACCGTGTGGCCCGCGCCACACCGATCGCGCCCTGAGGACATGACGGGGCGCACCCACGAGAGGGCACCCCCAAATCCATATGAGCGAGCTGACCCAAGAACTCATGGACGGCCAGGAGCTGGCCGCCACCGCTCCGGTGCGTCCGGAGGCACCCACCTTCGCCGAGCTGGGCGCGCGTCAGGAGACCGTCGACGCGCTGGCCGCGGCCGGCATCACCCGCGCGTTCGCCATCCAGGAGTACGCGCTCCCGATCGCGCTGCGCGGCACCGACCTGATCGGCCAGGCGCCCACCGGCACCGGCAAGACCCTCGGCTTCGGCGTACCGCTGCTGGAGCGCGTCTTCGCGCCCGAGGAGGGCGGCGACGGCGTGCCGCAGGCGCTGGTCGTCGTGCCCACCCGCGAGCTGGGCATCCAGGTCGCGAAGGACCTCGCCGCCGCGGGCCGGACGCGGGGCGTCCGGGTGCTGCCGATCTACGGCGGTGTGGCCTACGAGCCGCAGGTCGACGCGCTGCGCAAGGGCGTGGAGATCCTGGTCGGCACCCCCGGCCGCCTGCTGGACCTGGCCAAGCAGAAGCACCTGCGCCTGGACCGGGTGCACGCGCTGGTCCTCGACGAGGCCGACCGGATGCTCGACCTGGGCTTCCTCGACGACGTCGAGCGGATCCTCGCGATGCTGCCCGAGGACCGGCAGACGATGCTCTTCTCGGCGACCATGCCCGACCCGATCGTCACCCTCTCCCGGCGCTTCCTGCGCCACCCGGTGACGATCCACGCGGGTCACACCGCCGAGACGGGGCCGTCGCCGCAGACCGAGCAGCTGGCCTACCGCACCCACTCGATGAACAAGATCGAGATCGTGGCCCGCATCCTGCAGGCCGAGGGTCGCGGGCTGACCATGATCTTCACCCGCACCAAGCGCGCCGCCGACCGGGTCGCCGAGGACCTCGACTTCCGGGGCTTCGCCGTCGCCGCCGTGCACGGCGACCTCGGGCAGGGCGCGCGCGAGCGGGCGCTGCGGGCGTTCCGGGCGGGCAAGATCGACACCCTGGTCGCCACCGACGTCGCCGCCCGGGGCATCGACGTCAGCGGTGTCACGCACGTGATCAACTACGACTGCCCCGAGGACCAGGACACCTACACCCACCGGATCGGTCGCACCGGCCGGGCCGGGGCGAGCGGCGTCGCGGTGACCTTCGTCGACTGGGACGACATGCCCCGCTGGCGGATCATCGACAAGACGCTGGGCCTGGAGATGCCGGAGCCGCCGGAGACGTACCACACGTCCCCGCACCTCTACACCGACCTGCACATCTCCACCGAGGTCACCGGCACCCTGCCGACGGCCGAGCGCACCCGCGCCGGCCTGGCGGCCGAGGTGGAGGAGGACCTGGGCGGTGGCCGGTCCCGCCGGGGCGAGGGCCGGGGCTCCCGGCGCGGCGACGGTCGCGGTCGCGGCGAGCGCCGCCAGGGCCGCGGCACCGGGGAGACCGGCGGGCCGGGCGCCGACGCGCCGGCCGAGGCCGCCGAGGAGGGCACCCGCACCCCGCGTCGCCGCCGGCGTCGCCGTGCTGGCGAGACCGTCTCGGGCGAGCCGACCGCGGTGATCACCACGGAGGCCGCCGACGCCCCCGCAGCCGCCGCGGGCGAGGCCCCGAAGCCGCGCCGCCGCCGGCGCCGTCGTGGTGCCGGTGGCTCCGCCGCCGGTACGCCGGCCGAGGCGACCGCCGACTGACCCCGAGCACGACACCCGACATCCCCGTACCGGTCCCCGGTGCGGGGATGTCGCCGTCGTGACCGGATGAAGCCCGCGCGACCGGGCGACCGAACGCGACCGGCCCCCACCCGCCCACCGCGCATGGTCTGGCGCACGCGGCACGTCGGCAGGATCGCGGCGCGCCCGAAGCGGTCGGGCCGCCCGGCGGTGCGCCGCAGACGACGAGGAAGATGGAGCAATGCCCGAACCGCTGGATGCCGCCCTGACCGAGGTCCGGGCGCTGTTGCTCGACCCCGCGCTGACCCGGGCGGTGGCCGCCGGACGTCGGCGCGGGCACCGCCCCTCGATGGTCCGCGCCGAACTGCGGCCGGTCGCGCTGAAGGCCGGTCCCCGGCTGCAGATCTCCACCTCCGACGGCTCCCGGCCCTACACCCGCAACGTCGCCCCCGGCCCCGAGGCGGACGCGGCGGTGGACGCGCTGCTGGCCGAGCCGTTCGGCAACTGGCACGTGGAGACCACCGACGCGACGCTGCAACTGCGGGTGACCAAGTCGGGCGAGGCGCAGGTGCACCGGGCCGCCGCGACCCGGCCGGTCGCCGAGCCGGGCGGACACGACCGGGCGAAGGAGTACCTGCTCGACCCGGGCGACCCGATCTTCGCGGCGATCGGGGGCTCGGCGGCCAAACGCCGGCAGGTCGACGCGTTCCTGCGGGCGCTGGCGGCGACCCTCCCCGACGACCTGACGGGGCCGCTGCGCGTCGTCGACCTGGGGTGCGGCAACGCGTACCTGACCTTCGCCGCGTACCGCTGGCTGGCGCGGCGGGGGCTCGACGTCGAGCTGGTCGGCGTGGACGTCCGGGAGGACCAGCGCCGCCGCAACACCGAGCTGGCCGAGCGGCTCGGCTGGGCCGAGCGGGTCAGCTTCGTGGCCGGCACGATCGCCGACGCCGTCGTGGAGCCCGCCCCCGACCTGGTGCTGGCGCTGCACGCCTGCGACACCGCCACCGACGAGGCGCTGGCCCGGGCGGTGCGCTGGCGGGCCCGCTGGGTGCTCGCCGCGCCGTGCTGCCACCACGACGTCGCCGCCCAGCTGCGCGCCAGGCCGGCGCCCGCGCCGTACGACCTGCTGACCCGGCAGGGCATCCTGCGCGAGCGCTTCGCGGACGTCCTCACCGACGCGCTGCGGGCCGGGCTGCTGCGGCTGCACGGCTACCGGGCCGAGGTGGTGGAGTTCGTCGACTCCCGGCACACCCCGCGCAACCTGCTCATCCGGGCCCGGCGCACCGGCACCGCCCCGACGGACGGCCAGCGGGCGGAGTACCGGGACCTGGTCGGCCAGTGGGACGTCACCCCACGGCTGGCGACGCTGCTCCCCGCAACCACCCCGGACGCCGGCGCGTCAGCGCGCTAGCGCGGTCGATCGCGGCCCCGGTCCCGCGGGGGCCACGCGGTGCCCAAGGCGCCCCAGCCGCTCGCGGCTTGGTTGAGAAGCGACGACCATCGCTCGGTCCCGGGTGATTCGCGTCATTGTTCCGGCGAAAAAGTCCCGCCGACGGGACGGTCTGGTCGGTCAGTCAATTGCTTCCATACCTTTCCGTACTACCCTCGGAGGCGCACCGCCGGGTGCCGGTCGGGAGGGAAGACCCGCAGGGATGGGTTCGGTAGAGGTATCGCCGCAGATGGCCTTCGCACGCTTCGTGCGGCGCGCCATCGACGACGCCCGCGAGGAACGCGGGTGGACCGTGACGGACCTGGCGTCCCACACCGGCGTCGGTCGCTCCACCGTGTTCCGCTGGCTCGCCGGGGACTGGCAGGACTACCCCGAACTCGCCAAGGTGCGGGGTTTCTGCGCCGCGCTGGACCTGCCGGTCGCGGCCGCGTTCCGTGCGCTCGGCCTGCCCGACGCCGGCCCCGCGCCCCGTCGGCGCGTCGACGACGGCCCGGTCGAGGCGGACGTCCGGGTGATCCTGCAACGGCTGGCCGATCCGACCGTGCCGGCCGAGGAGAAGCACCACATCCGCGACCTGCTGCGCTACCTGGCCCGCCGCCCGATCCGGCGCGCCGGCTGAGCCGCCAACCGCGCCGCCGCCACGCACAGCGCGGGCCGAGGCACCACTCGCAGCGCGGGCCGAGCCGCCATCCGCGGCGCCGGTGGCGATGACGACTGCGGCCGGTGGCGCGACGACGGGGGCCGCGGCGCGACGATGACGGGGCCGAGGGCGCGACGACGGGGCCGGCTGCCGGAGGGTCAGGGCACGGTCAGGGTGAACTCGGCGGTCCGCACCACGCCGCCGACCTGGAAGTCGAGGTAGAGCCGGTACCGGCCCGGGCCGGGCGTGGTCACCCAGAACTTCACCGCCCCGTCGACCGCCTGCGGCTCCGGGTGGACGTGCAGGTAGCCCAGGTCGCCCTCGCGCAACGCGACCAGGTGGCCGTACGCGCCGAGGTAGCGCTCCAGCGTCGGGGTGCCGCCGGCGGCCGAGCCGAAGCGGAAGGTCAGCGGGACGGTCAGGCCCGCCTGCGGTGTGCCCTGGTAGCCGACGGTGAACCCGTCGACCGTGGCCGAGGTGGCCGGCGCCGGCAACGGCCGCGGCTGGTAGCCGCCGGGCGCGACCAGGTCGACCCCGAGCGTCACCGCCGTCTGCCGGCCGTCGTCGGCGAGCGCGGTGAAGTCGGCGTACGCGCGCCAGACGCCCGGCTGCGGGAGGGTCAGCGGCACCGACCACGTGCCGTCGGCGGCCATGGTCGGGTGCAGGTGCTGGTAGCCGGTCAGGTCGCGGCGCACCACGATCAGGTGCATCGGCCTGTCGTGCACGACGGCGAACCGCGTCACCGGGCGGCGCTGCGCGTCACGCACCTGGAAGCGCAGTTCGCCCGGCCGGCCGGCCGTGAACGACGACGCCACGGGGGCGAGCGTGTAGCCGGCCGAGGTGACCGAGAGGCCCGCCGCCTCCGCTGCCGCGTCCTGGTCGGCGCCGTGCTCGTGCGCGCCCGTCCCGGGCGCGTGGGCGTGGTCGGCCAGGGCGCTGTCCCGCCCCACCGGCCCTGTCGGGCCACCGCCGTTGAGCCGGCCGAGACCGAAGCCGAGCAGCACCGCGAGCACCAGGCCGCCGACGACCAGCGCCAGCCGGAGCGTGCTCCGGTCCGGCACGGCCGACACCTGCTCCGGCCCGACCGGGGACTGGTCCATCCCGACCGGGGACTGGTCCGGCCCCGCCGAGGTCTGCTCACGCACCGTCGATCCCTGGTCCGGCACGGCCGACGCCTGGTCAGGCAACGCGGCCCTCCCGCTCACGCCCGGGCTGCTGATCGGTCATGTCGCTCACGCTACCCTCCGTCACCGTCGCGCCGCCCCGCCGGCGACACGGCGTGGCGGCGGTCGCAATCCCGCCCGCCCGGGAACTTCCCGGCCGGGTCCGCGACGCGGACGCGCGGCTCAGCCGGCCACCGCCAGGGCAAGGGGCAGCACGTCGGGGGCGCCGGCCCGGCGCAGCTCCCGGGCGACCATCGTCATCGTCCAACCCGAGTCGACCAGGTCGTCGACGAGGAGCACCGGCCCGTCGAGGCCGGCGAGGGTGTCGGCCAGGTCCTCCGGCACGGTGAAGGCACCGTGCAGCGCGCGTACCCGCTGGGCGCTGTTGCCACGCGGGCCCCCGCCGCCGGCCGGGCCGGCCGCCGTCACCCGGCCGAGCATCGGCAGCCGGCCGACGGCGGCGATCCGCTCGGCGAGCGAGCCGACCAGCCGGGGCCTGCTGCGCGAGCCGACCGCGACCACGCCGACCGGGCGGCGTGGCCACGGGTCGTCCCCGTGCGCCCACGCCTTCAGCACCTCGACCACGGCGGCGGCCACGTCGTCGGGGACGGCGACGTCGGGCGCCTCCGGCGCCACCAGGTCGCGCAGCCGGCCGCCCCACCCCAGGTCGGACAGCCGCCCCACCGCGCGCCCCGGCAGTGCCTGCTCGGCCGGGGCGATCCGCCCCTTGAGCGGTACGCCCACCGCCTCCAGCCCGGTCGGCCAGAGCTTCTTCGGCGCGATCTCCACGCCGGGGCGGCCGAGGAAGGTCTGCGCGGCGGTCAGCGCGACGTCGGACACCTCGGGCGTGAACAGCGGGCCGGCGCAGCGGTCGCACCGGCCGCAGTCGGTCGCCCCGGCGTCGTCCAGGCACTCGCGCAGGTAACGCAGCCGGCAGTCGGGCGTGGTCGCGTACTCCCGCATGGCCTGCTGCTCGGCGGTGCGCGCCTGGGCGACGCGGCGCAACCGGGCCTCGTCGTAGACCCAGGGCTCGCCGGTGGCGAGCCAGCCGCCGCGCACCCGGCGGACCGCGCCGTCGACGTCGAGCACCTTGAGCATCAGCTCCAGCCGGGCCCGGCGCAGGTCGACGATCGGTTCGAGGGCCTGCGTGGAGAGCGGGCGGTCGGTGTGCAGGGCGGCCAGGACCGCGCGGACCTGCACCTCCGGCGGGAAGGCCAGCGAGGCGAAGTAGCGCCAGATCGCGGCGTCCTCGACGCCGGGCAGCAGCAGCACCTCGGCGTGGGCGACGGCCCGGCCGGCGCGGCCGACTTGCTGGTAGTACGCGATGGGTGAGGCCGGCGCGCCGAGGTGCACCACGAAGCCCAGGTCGGGCTTGTCGAAGCCCATGCCCAGGGCGCTCGTCGCGACCAGCGCCTTGATCTTGTTGTCGAGCAGGTCCTGCTCGGCGGCGCGCCGGTCGGCGTCCTCGGCCTGGCCGGTGTAGGAGGCGACCGCGTAGCCCCGGGAGCGGAGGAACTCGGCGGTCTCCCCCGCCGCGGCGACGGTGAGCGTGTAGACGATGCCCGAGCCGGGCAGCCGGTCCAGGTGGTCGGCGAGCCAGGCCAGCCGGTGCGCCGGGGTCGGCAGGTCGAGCACGCCGAGGCGCAGCGACTCCCGGTCCAGGCTGCCGCGCAGCACGAGGGCGTCGCCCAGTTGTTCGGCGACGTCGGCGGTGACCCGGGCGTTGGCGGTGGCCGTGGTGGCGAGCACCGGGGTCCGCTCGGGCAGGTTGCCGAGGAACGTACGCAGCCGGCGGTAGTCCGGCCGGAAGTCGTGCCCCCAGTCGGAGACGCAGTGCGCCTCGTCGACCACCAGCAGGCCGGTGGTGGCGGCCAACTTCGGCAGCACCGTGTCCCGGAAGTCCGGGTTGTTGAGCCGCTCGGGGCTGATCAGCAGCACGTCGACGGCCCCGGCGTGGATCTCGGCGGTGATCTCGTCCCACTCGTCGAGGTTGGCCGAGTTGATCGTGCGGGCCCGGATGCCGGCGCGGGCCGCCGACTCGACCTGGTTGCGCATCAGCGCCAGCAGCGGCGAGACGATCACGGTCGGGCCGGTGCCGCCCCCGTCGCCCTGTCCGGCGGCGGCATCATGGTCGCGCCCCCGCAGCAGGGCGGTGGCCACGAAGTAGACGGCCGACTTGCCCCACCCGGTGCGCTGCACGCAGAGCACCCGGCGCCGGTCGACCACCAGCGCCTCGATCGCCCGCCACTGGTCCTCGCGGAGCCGGGCGTGCTCGCCGGCCAACCGCCGCAGCACCGCCTCGGCCCGCTCCCGTACCGCCGTCCGATCCTGGCTCATCCGGCATTTCTACCAGCGCCGGACGACCGCGCCCCGGTTCACGCGGGAGGTTCCGGTCACGATCCGGCCGGTGGCGGTCGCCCCGCCCCACGATCAGGACGTCGCACCCGTCCGCCGCGAGCGCCCGCGCGACGGCCGCCCCGATCCCGGTCCCGCCGCCACTCACCACCGCCAACCGCTCACCCCTCCCGCACCGCTCCTCCCCACGACCGAGACCCCGTCGATCATGAGGTTATTGCCACCCTCAACGGCGTTTCGCGGCAACTTCATGATCAACGGGGTCTGTCCGGCCCGGGCCGGGTCAGGACGGACGGGACGGCTTGCGGAGCGAGTGGCGCAGGAGTGCCACGCGGGGGGCGAGGCTGGCCAGGCCGCCGGGGAAGAAGTAGACGGCCAGGATGAAGACCGTGCCGAGCACGAACAGCGGCTGCGACAGCGGGCGGCTCAGGAACCCGGGCAACGCCTCCACCGCGTCGGAGGTGCCGAACGCGACCAGGCGGTGGTCCAGGTACATGTAGAGGATGCCGCCGATCACCGGACCCCACCGGGTGCCCGGCCCGCCGAGCACCACCATGACCAGCAGCGCCAGGGTCCACTCGGAGGAGGTGATGTGCGGCGAGGCGCCGCCGACGATCAGGACGTAGACCACGCCGCCGGCCGCCGCCAGCCCACCCGCCAGGGTGAACGCCACCAGCTTGAACCGGTACGGGTCGAGCCCGAGCACCCCGATGCGCCGCTCGTCGTCGCGCAGGCCGGCGAGCACCCGCCCCGTCGGCGAGCCGGAGACCCGGTGCACCACGAAGACCACCACGACCAGGTACGCCAGCGCCAACCAGTAGAGGTTGAACGTGTTGTTCACCCCGACCAGAGCGGCTGGCACGCCGGAGACGTCGAGTGGCAGCCCCTCCTCGCCGCCGGTGAGCCCGCCGAAGTCGCGGGCCACCAGAATCGCCCCGACCTGGGCGAAGGCCAGCGTCACCATGGCGAACGCGATGCCGACGGTACGCAGCGCGATCGCGCCGAGCAGCGCGGCGAGGATCGTCCCGCTGGTGATCGCGAGCAGCGCGGCCTGCCACAGCGGCAGCCCCGCCTTGGTGACGAGGATGTCGGTGCCGTAGACGCCGGCGGCGAAGTAGAGGGCGTGCCCGAAGGAGAGCATCCCAGTCCGCCCGAAAAGCAGGTCGTACCCGGCCGCCAGGCCGCCGAAGACGAGGCAGATGGCGAGCACCTGCAGGTTGCCCGGCTCGTTCAGCGGCCCCTCGAAGAGCCCCGGCAGGTGCAGCGTCGAGTACGGCAGGATCAGCGCGACCACCAACGCGACCAGGGGCAGCCAGGGACGCAGTCGCGCCAGCCAGGGACGCAACCGGCGCCAACGGCGCCGACCGGGACGCAGTCGCGCCAGCCAGGGACGCAACCGGCGCCAACGGCGCCGACCGGGACGCGGTTCTGACGGCACGGCCGCCGGAGGCGTGGGGACCTCGGGGCTCTTGACCTCGGTCATGCCGTTGCCACCTTTCCGGCGACGCCCTGCGGGCGCAGCAGCAGCACCACGGCCAGCAGCGCGACCACGCAGATGTCGCCCAGCCCGGAGGTGCCGTAGTAGTTGACGAACTGTTGCGTCAGCCCGACGGCGACGGCCGCGTACGCGGAGCCGACCACCGAGCCCATCCCGCCGATGACCACCACGATGAACGCGAAGATCAGCAGCGAGCTGCCCTGGCCGGGCGAGACGGTGCCGAAGTAGACGCCGCCGAGCGCGCCGGCCAGCGCCGCCGCCGCCCCGCCGATGGCGAAGACGAGGGTGAACGCCTTGCGCACGTCGATGCCGAGCGCGGTGACCATCTCCCGGTTCTCGACGCCGGCCCGGATGATGAGGCCGTAGCGGGTCCAGCGGAGGAAGGCGAGGATCGCGCCGAGCACCAGCACCGCGGCGATGATCAGCAGCAGGCCGCCGTTGGGCACGTTCGCGCCGAGGATCGAGGTGACCTGCCGGGTCCACTCGGGGCGCGGGAACGGCCGGGCGTCCGCGCCCCAGGTGGCCTGGAGCAGGGCCACGCCGGCCAGCGAGAGGCCGACGGTGACCAGCACCTGCTCGATGGTGCGGGAGTAGAGCGGCCGGATCAGCACCAGCTCGACCAGCATCGCCACCAGCGTGCCGGCGGCCACCCCGAAGGCGACGGCGACCACGAAGCCGAAGCCGTCCGAGCCGGCGCCGGGCAGGTTGTGCGCCGCCCACCAGGTCCCGTACGCGCCGACGCCGAGGAAGACGCCGTGCGCGAAGTTGAGCACGTCGGCGAGGCCGAAGACCAGGGAGAGCCCGCTGGCGACCAGGAAGTAGAGCGCCGCCAGGCCGAGCCCGGTCAGCGCCAACAGGATGACGGTGTCCATCAGTGCTGGTCCTTCCTCGCGCCTGCGGGGCTCGCAAGCTCACTCCTCGCGCTCGGCGCGTGCCCCTCAGCCGAGCCCACGCCCAGCAACGACTTGGTCAGGGCGGTCTCCAGCAGCAGCTCCTGGGCGTCGCCGGTCCAGGCCACCTGCCCGGCGGCCAGCACGACCGCGTCCCGGGCGAGCCGCCGGACCACCGCCAGGTTCTGCTCGACCAGCAGCACCGGCACGGACTCGGCGACCCGTTCCAGCACCTCGGCCACCTCGGTCACCACCTTCGGCGCGAGGCCCTTGGTCGGCTCGTCGATCAGCAGCAGCCGGTTGTCGTTGAGCAGCACGCGGCCGATCGCGAGCATCTGCTGCTGCCCGCCGGAGAGCGAGCCGGCCCGTTGCCGTCCGCGCCGGTCCAGCTCCGGGAAGAGGGCGTAGACCTTGTCGTACGCCGGGGTGGTGCCCCGGCGTTCGGCGAGCCGCAGGTTCTCCGTGACGGTGAGCCCGGCGAACACGCAGCGGTCCTCCGGCACGTAGCCGAGCCCGCCGCGGATCAGCCGGTGGGTCGGCCGGGCCAGCAGGCTCTGCGCGCCCATCCGGATCGCGCCCCGGACCTCGCCGCCACGCGGCGTGAGGCCGACGATCGCGCGCAGCGTGGTCGTCTTGCCGACGCCGTTGCGCCCGAGCAGGACCGTGACGCCGGTCGGGGCGACCGTGAAGGACACCCCCTGGAGGATGTGCAGCCCGGCGATCCGGACCGACAGGTTCTCCACGCTGAGAATCGGTTCACTGCTCATAGCGACTCCCCCAGGTATGCCTCTTGCACGGTGGGGTTGGCCATCACCGTCTCCGGGGTGTCGCAGGCGAGCAGCGCGCCGTGGTGCATCACGGCGATCCGGTCGGCCAGCTCCAGGATGACGTCCATGTGGTGCTCGACCATGAGCACCGACCGGCCGCTGTCGCCGGTCAGCGAGCGGATCACCGAGACGAGTTCGGGCACGTCCTCGGCACTGACGCCGGCCATCGGCTCGTCGAGCAGCATGACGCGGGGCTCCCCGGCGAGCAGCAGGGCGATCTCCAGCTTCCGCTTCTCGCCGTGGGCGAGGGTGCCGGCGAGGGCTTCGCCCCGGTGGGCGAGGCCGACCCGGTCGAGCGCCGCGTCGGCGGCGGCGGCGACCTCACGGTCGGCCGCCGCCCGCCGCCACAGCTTCATCGAGCCCCCGCGGTGCGCCTGCACGGCGAGCCGGACGTTCTCCCGCACGCTGAGCGAACCGAAGACCGAGGATGCCTGGAAGGTACGGCCGAGCCCGAGGCGGGCCCGCCGGTGCGGCGGGAGGGAGCCGATGTCCTCCCCGTCGAGGGTGATCCGACCTTCCGTGGCCCGGCGTACACCGGTGATCAGGTTGAACAGTGAGGTCTTGCCGGCGCCGTTCGGCCCGATGACGCCGAGGAACTCCCCGGGCGCCAGGTCGAGGTAGACGCTGTCGACGATGGCGACCTCACCGATCCGCCAGGTCAGACCGCGGGTGGCGAGCATCTGTTGTCAGCCCTTCATCGCCACGGCCGGCGGCGCGGTCTCGTCCCCGGTCAGCGCCTTCTGGGCGGTGGCCGTGAACGTGGTGCCGCTGCCGGTCAGCTTGGCCTGGAACATCGGCTGGAGCAGCGCGTGGTCCTCGGCGCGGATGCTCATCTTGCCCTTGACCCCGTCGAAGCTCCAGCCCTCCAGGGCCTTGACCATCTTCTCGACGTCGTCGCCGCCCTCCTCGACGGCGCGCACGACCATCTGCGCGGCCGCGAAGCCGTCCGGGTGGAACAGGTCGACGGTGCCGACCTTGGCCTTCAGCGCCTTGGCGGCCTCGTTGTCGGAGGCCCCGTCGAAGTAGTGCGACAGGAAGGAGATCTTGCTGCCGGCGGCGCCGAAGGTCGGCCACGAGGCGCGGATGTCCAGGCCGGTGACGACGGTGGTGGAGGAGAGCACGCCCTGCTGGTCGAGGGTCTGCCACATGGCCGGGGCGGTGGTGCCGGCCCAGGCGACGAAGAGCAGGTCCGGCTTGGCGGACTTGATCTGGCTGGCGAACGGGGTGAACTCGGTGGCGCTGGCCGGGGCCCGGACGCTGCTGACGGTTGCGCCCGCGCCGCCGATGACGGTCTTGACGGCGGCCTCGTTGGCGTCGCCGAAGGCGCCGTCCTGGGCGAAGACCACGACCTTCTTGCCGGCCGGGTCGCCGATGAACGACTTGGCGGTCACCACGTCCTGGTACGACTGCCGCCCGGAGCGGAACGTGTACTTGTTGGCGCCGGTCACCGCGTCGGTGGCGGCCGGCCCGGAGACGAAGAGGACCTTGTTCTGCGCGGCGATCGGGGCGACCTGGAGCGCCACGCCGGACGCGGTCGAGCCCGCGATGATCTTGTTGCCCTTACCGATCAGGTCCTTGGCCGCGGAGACCGCCTTCGCCGGGTCGCCGGCGTCGTCGACCTCGGTGATCTCGATCGTCCGGTCGCCGACCTTGTTCGTGCCCTTGGTGGCATAGTCGAGGCCGGCCTTGAACCCCTCGATGTACTGCTTGCCGTAGCTGGCGAGGGCTCCCGACTGGGAGTACACCAGGCCAACCTTCACCGGGGCGGCGCTGTCACCGCCGCCGGAGGCGGTTTCCTGCGGGCTGCCACAGGCCGTGGCGGCGAGCGCCGCGGCCATCATGGTGGCGGCGGAAAGGAACACCCGCCGCGTCGTCCGGACCGTCATTGCGACTCCACGTGAGGACTCGGAGGTAGGGAACTACATGTGACGGCTCACGCTAGAAGTGACGTCACGCACGGGCTATGTGGCCGAAACACACAAGTAACAGGGGTGGGGTGGCCGAGAGTTACAACGGTCACGACTCGGCATTGAACGGCGCACGTCCGCGATGGGTCTCCGGGCCATCGATGGAAACGCTCCTGTGTCGCCCCGCGCCACCGATACCCACCGAATGCCGTATTCCTCCCGCGCCCCGCCGGCCGGGGCACCCGTCACGGCCGCTCCGGCGGGACGCAGGGGCCGTCGTGGTCCGCCGCCCGCCCGCAGCGGCGACCGCCGTCGAGCAGGCTGTCGCAGAAGACCCGATGGCGTACGTGCTGGGCGTCCTCCGCCGAGACGGTGGTCTCGCCACGGTCGACGTCCGGGAGGAAGCCCAGCGCCCGGGTGATCGCCCGGGCGAGCCGCTTCGCGGCGCGCAGGTCGGTGGCGAGCACCGGCAGGTGCACCACGAACCGTTCCCGGCTCACCGCCGCCAGCCCGGCGCGAACCGGGACTGCCAACTGCGCAGCGCCCGCTTGATCCGCGCGTTCTCCTCGGCGGTGAGGGCGAGGTCCCGACGGGTGGCGGCCAACTCGGCTGCCACCCGGTGCAGGAACGCGTGCACCTCGACCGGGTCGAGCCCCCGCCGCACAGAGCGGAACCGCCGGTCGCGGATCTGCCCTGCGGTGAGCGGGCGGCAGGAGTCCGACCGGCACCAGCCGCCGTTGGGCGGCCGGTTCACCCGCCCTCGCCGGGCCGGTCGGAACAGGTTCAGCACCTTGCGCATGACCACCGTCCTCGCGTCGCGTCCGCTGGAAGGCGGCCCGGTCCACAGGTAGGGGATGCGGACCGGGCCGCCGGCCCCGCGACCGCAGCCCTCGTCGGCGGTACGACCCCGGAGCCCTCTTGAGGTCCGAACCCCGAGGTTTGCCGAACCAACCGGAGCCGGACACGCAGCAACCTACACCAGTATCTTGCGCTAGTCGAGCCCCTCCGTCATCGTCACGTCACGACTTGTTGCAGTTACTTGAGTAAGTAGGGCAGGATCGGAGTCGCCGAACCAACCGGAGTCTTCGTCATGCCCACAGCGCCAGCGCCCTACAAAGTGATCGCCAACGACTTCGCCGCAAAGATCAAGAGTGGCGAGTTGAAGCCCGGCGACAAGTTGCCCTCGACACGGCAGATCGCGGACCAGTATGGGGTCGCCATGAACACCGCCTATCGGGCAATGTCGCTGCTGCACGACCGCGAGCTGATCATCGGCCAGCCTGGCCGGGGCACCTACGTGGCCGAGCGCCCCACCGCGTAGCTGCCTCCGCTCCGCTTCTGTCGAGCTGCCCTCATGGACGGGGCAGCTGGACAGTGTCCGCACAGCCAACCCGGGACGCCTGAACCGTCTGCGGCATCGGCTCGACGTGCACGAGACGGGGCAGGCCGGAAACGACGCCGGCCCGGCACCCGGGGAGGGGTGACGGGCCGGCGATGGGGCGGCGGGATCGGTCAGCGCCGGGCGAGACCCTCGCGGGCGGCGACCGCGGTGTCCGGGTGGTCGCTGAAGATGCCGTCCAGGCCGAGGCCGAGGAACAGCTCGTACTCGGCCTGGATGTCGCCACGGGCGTTCGGGTCGGTGCCGATCCGGAAGTCGGCCGGCAGGAACTGGTTCTCCGCCCGGAACGTCCAGGCGTGCACGACCAGCCGCTCCCGGTGCGCGTCCCGGACCAGGGTGGTCGGGGCGAGCAGCTTGCCGGTGGCGTCGCGCGGGACGATCAGGTTCTTCTGCACGCCGACACCGTCGGCGTAGCCGGCGATCCACTTCAGGCCGGCCGGCTTCGCCAGGTCCTGGTAGGTGCGGGCGTCGCCGGCGAGGGTGAAGTCGTACGGGCGGCCGGTGGCGTCGAGGAGCTGGGCGAGCCTGACGTCGATCATCCGGTCGAGCTTGCGCAGGTTGGCCGTCTCGAACGACTGGATGATCACCGGCGAGTTCCGGTGGGTCAGCTTGTTGCGCCGCAGCACCTCGACCAGCGGCTCCTCCAGCGGCAGCCCGATGGAGGCGAAGTAGGTGGGGTGCTTGGTCTCCGGGTAGACGCCGATCGTGCGCCCCCGCGCCCGCCCTTCGGCGCGGGCCAGGTCGATGACCTCCTGGAGGGTGGGCACGTCGAACCGCCCGTCGAAGGCGGTGTTGCCGACGCGCACCTGCGGCAGCCGCTCCTTGGCCCGCAGCGTCTTCAGCTCGGCCAGGGTGAAGTCCTCGGTGAACCAGCCGGTGACCGCGACGCCGTCGATGGTCTTCGTGGCCTTGCGGGCGGCGAACTCGGGGCGGGCGGCCACGTCGGTCGTACCGCTGATCTCGTTCTCGTGCCGGGCGACCAGCGCGCCGTCGCGGGTAGCGACCAGGTCCGGCTCGATGTAGTCCGCGCCCTGCCGGATCGCCAGCCGGTAGGCCTCCAGGGTGTGCTCCGGCCGGTAGCCGCTGGCGCCGCGGTGGGCGATGACGAGGGGGCGGTCGGTCGCCCGGGCCCGTTCGGCGGCGGGTGCCGGGGCGACCGACGGGGCGGCCGACGCGGCCACGGTCGGCACGGCCACGGCGGCCGCGAGCAGGGCCCCGGCCATTCCGAGGGCGGAAAGGGTACGTCGCAACGCCGTCTCCTGTCGTCGAGGGATCCGCCTCAGCAGACCTGTCCGGATTGACGGCGAGTTGGTCGGCGGCTGACGGGCGGATGAACCCTGGGCATGCCGGTTTCGACACCCGGATCGCGATGGAAAAGGAAGATTGTCTGGTGCGCCGGCTTCTTCGTCACCCCGTGCGGATCGTGCCGTTCGGTTTCCTGGTGGCGATCCTGCTCGGCACCGGGCTGCTGATGCTGCCCTGGGCCACCAGCGAGCACAGTTACACCCCGTTCCTGACCGCCCTGTTCACCGCGACCTCGGCGGTCTCGGTGACCGGCATGGCGGTCGTGGACACCCCGAACTACTGGAACGAGTTCGGGCTCGTGATGATCACCGTGCTCACCCAGGTCGGCGGCCTCGGCATCGTCACCGGGGCGACGCTGGTGATCCTGGTGGTGGCCCGGCGGCTGGGGCTGCGCAGCCGGCTGCTGGTGCAGGCCGAGACCGCCGAGTTCGGCATCGGCGACGTACGCCGGCTGCTGCTGCGCATCGCCGGCCTCGCCCTGGTCTGCGAGTCGGTGATCACCGCGATCCTGACGGCCCGGCTCTGGATCACCTACGACTACCCGTTCACCCGGGCCCTCTGGATCGGCGTCTTCCACGCCGTCCAGGCCTTCAACAACGGCGGGTTCGCCCTCTACACCGACAACCTCATCGGCTTCTCCTCCGACGCCTGGGTCACCCTGCCGCTGGCCATCGGCACCATCGTCGGCGGGCTCGGCTTCCCGGCGTTGTTCGAGGCGACCCGGGAGTGGCGGCAGCCGCGTCGCTGGGCCGTCGCCACCAAACTCACCGTCTGGGGCAGCCTGACACTACTGGTGGTGGGCTTCCTGTGCCTGCTGGTCATCGAGTGGGCCAACCCGCGGACGCTGGGCATCTACGCCTGGCCGGACAAGCTCCTCCTGGCGTTCACCCAGAACGCGTTCATCCGCACCGGCGGCTTCAACGTCGTCGACGTCGAGGGCCTGGAGGACGAGACCTATCCGCTGATCATCGCGCTGATGTTCATCGGCGGCGGCAGCGCCAGCACCGCCGGCGGGATCAAGGTGACGACCTTCTTCCTGCTCGCCTTCGTCATCTGGGCCGAGCTGCGGGGCGAGCCGGACGTGACGGTCGGGAACCGCCGGGTGGCCACCGCCAGCCAACGCCAGGCGATCACCGTCGCGCTGCTCAGCGTCGCGCTGGTGGCCGTCGGCACGGTGCTGCTGGTCTTTCTCACCGAGGGAGTCCGCTATTACCAGGCGCTGTTCGAGGTGACCTCGGCGTTCACCACCACCGGTCTCAGCGTCGGGGTCGCCTCCGCGCTGCCGGAGAGCGGCCAGCTCGCCCTGATCGTCCTCATGTTCGTCGGCCGGGTCGGGCCGCTGACCCTCGGGTCGGCGATCGCCCTGAACACCCGCCGGCGGTTGTACCGCTACCCGGAGGAGCAACCCATTGTCGGATAGAACCACGAACGAAGGCGGCGTCCTGGTGATCGGGCTGGGCCGGTTCGGCTACCACCTGGCCGGCGCGCTGACCGCGCTCGACCACGACGTGCTGGCCATCGACCGCAACCCGGACCAGGTGCAGCGATGGTCGGCCCAACTCGACCGCGTCGTACAGGCCGATGCCACCGAGGAGGGGGCGCTGCGGCAGCTCGGCGTGGCGGAGTTCGGCCGGGCGGTGGTCGCGATCGGCGCCTCGGTGGAGGCGAGCGTGCTGAGTGTGCTGGCGCTGACGGAGCTGGGCGTGCCGCAGATCTGGGCCCGCGCGACCTCGGAGAAGCACGCGAAGATCCTCGGCTCGGTCGGCGCGCACCACGTGATCTTTCCCGAGGCGGAGACCGGCGAACGGGTGGCCCACCTGATCGTCACCAGGATGCTCGACTTCATCGAGTTCGGCGACGACTTCGCCATCGCCAAGGTGTGCGTTCCGGAGGCGATGGTCGGCCGGCCGCTGACGGACCTGGTGCCCACCGAGCGCTACGGGGTACGGGTGGTCGGCGTGAAGCTGCCCGGCGAACGCTTCCGGTACGCCACCGACGAGACCGTCATCTCCCCGGGCAGCATGCTGATCATCGAGGGGAACATCGCGCAGGTGCAGAGCTTCGCGGCGCTGAGCTGACCGGCGGGCTCAGCTGACTGTGGCGGACTCAGTCGTCGTCATCGTCCCTTTCCCTTTCCTGGCTTGCTTTTTTTCCACCACCCGACCCCTTCCCCTTGCCGGAGTTGTCGGACTTGGCCTTCGAGCCGCCCGCGGAGGTGCCGGCCTTCGTCTTCGGGGTCTTGGTCGTCGGGGCCCTGGTGGCGGGCGCGGTGCTCGGCGCCGAGCCGGCCACGCCGGAGACCTGCACCCCGCAGGTCTCGTCGCCGAGGCGGAACTCCACCGGCAGCGGGTTGGTCCCGGTGTGACGGCCGGTCAGCGTGAACTTCTCCGACGCGCCGGGGGCCAACGCCCGCTCCGGGGCCGGCTCCACGAGCACCGTCCGGCCCTGCTGGCGTACGGGCACGGGCACCGACTTCGTCACGGTCTGCTGGCCGGGAAAGGTGAAGCTCATCCGCCAGCCGCGCAGCTCCTGCTGGCCGGTGTTGGTCAGGGTCAGCTCGGCGGCGAAGTCCTTGCCGGAGTCCTTGCGCAGCGTGTACGCCACGCGGCAGGGCGCCGGCTGCTCCGCCCCCATCCGCGCCTGCGTCGGCTGGTCGATGCCGCCGCTGGCCGGGCTGCGGGAGGTCACCCCCCACAGCGCCGCGGTCACCGCCACCAGGCCGGCGGCGGCCACCCCCGCCTCGACCCGCCGGCGCCGCGTCGCCGCCCGCCGGTTGCGCGTACCCGAGAACGGCAGCGCGTCGGTGGCGGCGGACCAGGGCAGGATCGTGGTGCCGGCGCTGGCCAGCTCGGCCGGGTCCACGGGCCCGGCGGCCGGGGAGACGGGCACCGCCGCGATCATGCCGGCCGCCTCCGCGAGCGTCCGGGCGACCTCGGCGGTGCCGGGCCGGTCCTCGGGCCGCTTCGCCAGGCACCGGCGCACCAGGTCGCGCACCTCGTCGGGGAGCCCCGGCACCGGCGGCATCGGCTCCGGGTCGTTGTACATGTGCGCACGCAGCATCTGGGTGGTGGTGCTCGCCTGCCAGGGCAGCCTGCCGGTGAGCATCCGGTAGAGCAGCAGGCCCACCGCGTACACGTCCGTGGCCGGGGAGACCTGGCCGTTGTCGAGCCGCTCCGGGGCGAGGTACGCGGGCGTGCCGAGCAGGGCCCCGTCCGGCCCCTTCTCCTTCTCGCCCACCAGCGCCGAGATGCCGAAGTCGACGACCTTGACGCCGGTGGCGGTCAGCATGATGTTGCCCGGGGTGACGTCCCGGTGCACCACGCCCCGGACGTGCGCGGTGGCCAACGCCGAGGCCACCTCCGCGCCGATCGTCACCGCCTCCCGCCAGGGCAGGCTCCCCCGCCGCAGCCGGCCCGTCAGCGACTCGCCGTCGACCAGCTCCATGACGACGTACGGCACGGTCAGGCCGACCTGCTCGGACTCGCCGTAGTCGTAGACGTTGGTGATGTTGGGGTGGCACAGCCGCGCGGCGGCCTGCGCCTCGATCCGGATGCGGTGCCGGAACGCGCGGTCGTTGGCCAGGCGGGACGCGAGCACCTTGACCGCCACCTGGCGGCCGAGCACCTCGTCGTAGCCCCGCCACACGACGGACATGCCGCCCGCGCCGAGCTGCTCGATCAGCCGGTACCGCTCACCCAGCAGTTGCGCGCCGTCCCGGATCGGTCCACCCATGGGGGTCGTTGTTGCCCCGGACTGCCCCGGCTACACCTCGGCGGTCGGAATCGGTCACCGAAGTCACCCGATCAGGCGGTGGCGAGGAGTTGGTCCACCGGGGCGTAGTCGTCGGTCAGCACCAGCGCCCCGCCGACGAAGGCGGTCAGCTCGGCGCCCGCGAGCAGGGTGGCACCCTCCCGCAGGTCCACCAGCCGGTCGCGGATCGCGTCCAACGGCAGCGGGGCGTCGGAGGCGACGATGAGGAAGTTCGCGCCCTCCTGCCCGGCGAGCGCCGCCGCCGGGGCGATCACCGCGACGTGCCGGAACTCGGCGGCGACGGTGGCCAGCTCGCTGCGGATGAAGCGCAGCGGCGGGTAGTCGATGACGTTCTGCACGTAGACGCCGCCGGGCCGGGTCACCCGACGGATCTCGGCGGCCATCTCCCGGGTGGCCAGGTGCCAGGGCACCACCAGGTGCCCGAAGGCGTCGCCGACCACGAGGTCCCGGCTGTCGGTCGCCTCCCCCGCGACCAGCATCCGGGCGTCACCCACCACCGCCCGCAGGTCCGGCCCCTGGCGTACGCCCAGCTCGCGCTCGCCCAGCTCGACCAGCCCGCCGTCGATCTCGAACACCACGTTGTCCGTGCCCGGGCGGGTGGCGGTCAGGTAGCGCGGCACGGTGAACCCGCCGCCGCCCAGGTGCAGCGCGTCCAGCCGCTGCCCCGCCGGGGCCACCACGTCGGCCACCGCCCCGATCCACCGCGTGTACGCGTACTCCAGGTGGGTGGGGTCGGCGAGGTCCACGTACGAGTGCTGGGCGGAGTTGAGCAGCAGGGTGCGGCCGGAGCCCCGGCCGGGGTCGGTCTCGACGCTGGCGCAGTGGTAGGCCGTCTCGATGTCGCACGGGTTCGGGGCGACCGTGGTGAGCCCGGCGCCGACGAGACCGAGCACGGCCAGGGCCACCTTGGCCCGCGCCGGGCCGGGCAGCTCCGCCCGGTCCTGCCGGCGCAGCCACACCCCGAGACCGAGCCCGGTGAGCCCGAGCGAGGCCGCCAGGGCGAACAGGATGACCGTGCTGGGCAGCGCGGCGACCAGCACGAAACCGGTGCCCAGGGTGGCGGTGATGCCGCCCAGCGTGCCGATGCCGGAGAGCCGGCCGACCACCTGGCCCGTGCGCCGCAGGTCGGCGAGCTGGAGCTTGACGACCAGCGGGGTGACCGCGGCGAGCAGCGCCGCCGGCACGAATACGGCGAGCGCGACGAGCAGCAGGATGGCCGTGGCCGCCCCGCCGCGCAGCACCTCGCCGGCGTACCGGACCACGGGCAGGGTGACCGCGGTGGCGATGCCGGCCAGCACCAGCGCCGGGGCCAGCAGGGTGCGCGGGTTACGCCGGTCGGCCAGCCAGCCGCCCGACCACGCCCCGTACGCGATGGCCGCCAACGCGATGCCGATGACCGAGCTGGTCACCTGGAGGGTCACCCCGACGTACGGCCCGACCAGGCGCAGCGCGACGGTCTCCAGCACCAGGACGGCGCCGCTGGAGAAGAAGACCAGGAACGCGGCGAGCCCGTTGGGCAGGGCCCGGGCGGACGGCCGCTCCGGCATGGCCGGCGGGGCCGTGACGTCGGACGATGGGGAGCTCACCCGCGCGATGGTACGCAGTGAACCTGGGGCCGCGGGTCAGTACATCGAGAGATGAACATGGTTCGTGTGGTCGGCGGCGGGGCTGCCGCTGCCGCTGTACGCCCGCCACCCGGTGCCCGGGTGCCAGATCTGCCGGTACCAGATCACGTAGAGCACCCCGAGCCGGCTGGCGTTGCGCACGTGCCAGGCGGCGAGGCTGTCCCCGTACGCCTTGTCCCCGCCGGTGGCGGTCTTGTCCTCGAACCCGCCGGTGGCGGCCGAGAAGTCGCAGGCCCGGCCCTTGGGATGCTCACCGGAGCCGCCGCTGCGGTAGCAGGAGACGTGCCGCTTGTAGCCGGCGTTCTGGGTCTGCTGGAGGGCGTTGAGCGTGCGCGGGGTGATGCAGCCGGAGGTGGTGGGGTCGTTCACCGAGCAGGACTCCGAGGGCCAGGAGCCGTCGGGGTTGCGCGGCGCCGGCTTCGCCGAGGAGGAGTTCCCGCCACTGAAGCCGCCGCTGCTGCCCGAGCTGACCGCCGCGAGCGCCGCCTCGGCCTCCTTCTTCTTCTTCGCCATCACCGCGAGCTGCTTCTGCTGCTCCCGGACCTCGGTGTCGAGGGCGATCTTGGCCTGCCGCGCCTGCTCGCGCGCCTCGGTCAGGTCGCGCAGCCGCCGGCCGTCGCGCTGCGCCATCAGGTCCAGGTGGGCCGCCCGCTCCAGGAACGCCTCGGGCGAGGCGCTGTTGAGCAGCATCGCCGTCGGGGTGAGCCGGCCCACCCGGTAGGACTGGGCGGCCACCTCGCCGACCTGCGCGGTCAGCTCGACCAGGCGGCCCTCCAGCGTGGTCAGCTGCCCCGTCAGCGTCTTCTGCCGGCGCTTGGAGTTGTCCAGCTTCGCCTTGGCCTCGATGTGCGCCTTGGCGGTGGCCTCCAGGGCGTCCCGCAGCTTCTTGGTGCCGCCCTCGTTGGGCTCCGCGTACGCGGGCACGGCGCCGCCGCCGAGGAGCAGCGCCACCGCGACGAGCAGGGCGACCAGCGGCCGGCGCACGGCCGACGGGGTGGACAGCGGGCGGCGGGCACGCCGCGCCGACAGGGCGATCAGCGGACGGCCGCGACGCCCGACGGGCATGGTCCTGCGCACGAAAGCATCCTTTCGTCGGCCGCCGGCCCCGGGTGGCAGCGCTGCGCGGCGGCGGCCCCGCCGGGCGCCGGTCGGCGGCCTGCTGGCGGAGACCGGCGGTCAGGATACCGGACCGGCCGCTCGTGACCAGGCCCGTGACCGCCCCGGCCATCGAACTTCGACGCAGTGTCGCATCGACGTCACGCAGCGCCGAGCAGCGCCTCGTGGACCTCCACCCAGACCCGCTCGCTCACCGCGACCAGCAGGCCGTGGCCCTCGTCGGCGGGGTGGTAGTCGGCGCCGTCGAAGCGCCGGGCGACGCCGCCGGCCGCCCGGACCAGCAGGGTGCCGGGGGCGTGGTCCCACGGCAGGGTGCGCCAGAACAGCACGAACTGCTGGTCGCCGGTGAGCACGTCCAGGTATTCCCGGCCGGCGCAGTGCTGGCCGGGGAGCAGCTCGCCGACCCGCCCGCCGCCCGCCTCGACCCGCGCCCTCGACGCCGGCGGCAGGAACCGCGACATCGCGGCACCGCGCAGCGCGTCCACGGGCGGCGTGTCCACGCCGGTCCGCACCGGCCGGCCGTCCAGCCACGTCCCCTCACCCGCCCGCGCGACGGCCAGCGTGCCGGCGAGCGGGTCGAGCACCCAGGCGGCCGCCGGCTCGCCGCCGGTCAGCAGCGCCACCATCAGCGCGAACGGCCGCCGGCCGGCCGCGAAGTTCGACGTGCCGTCGACCGGGTCGACCAGCCATACGTCGCCGGAACCGCGCAGGTGGCGCAGCAGGCCCGGGTCGTCGGCGACGCCCTCCTCGCCGACCACCACCGAGCCGGGGCGCAGCCGGCGCAGGGCCGCCGAGATCATCTCCTCGGCGCGACGGTCGGCGACGGTGACCAGCTCGCCCGGCGCCTTCTCGGTGACGTCGGCGTCGTCCAGCTTCCGGAACAGCGGCAGCACGACCTGGTCGGCGGCCTCGTGCAGCAGCCCACCGACGTCGTCGAGGAGGGTGTCAGCCACGTGGCGGCAGCTTGACCACGCTGACGAAGAACTCGTCGATCTGCCGGACCACGGAGATGAACCGCTCGAAGTCCACCGGCTTGGTCACGTACGCGTTCGCGTGCAGCTGGTAGCTGCGCAGGATGTCCTCGTCGGCCTGGGAGGTGGTCAGCACCACGACCGGGATCCGGCAGAGCTGCTCGTCCTTCTTGATCTCCTCCAGCACCTCACGCCCGTCCCGGCGGGGCAGGTTCAGGTCGAGCAGGACCAGGTCCGGGGTCACCGCGTCCGCGTACCGGCCCTCGCGCCGCAGGTAGGCCAGCGCCTCGGCGCCGTCCGAGACGACGGTCAGCCGGTTGCGGAGCTTGTGCTCCTCGAACGCCTCCTGGGTCATCAACACGTCGCCCGGGTCGTCCTCGACCAGCAGGACCTCGATCGGGCTCTTGCCGTCCGCCGGTGCGGTCATCCCACCGTCTCCCTCATGTCACCCGTTCTACCGCCTGCCGGCGCCCGGTCGGGGCCGTCCGTGGCGTCCGTCTCGTCGCCGGAACCAGCGGCCTGCTCCGGCACGCCCGTCGCCCCGCCGTCGTCCCCGCTCGTGCCGTCGCCGTCCCCGGCGTCGTCGGTCGCCGGCCCGTCGGCGTCGGCAGCGGCAGCGGTCGCCGCCTCGACGTCCTCGGGCAGGGCGGGGAGGGTGAAGCGGATCGCGGTGCCCTCCTCGGTGCCGGTGTCCACCCAGACCCGGCCGCCGTGGTACTCCACGATCTTCTTGACGATCGCCAGGCCGATCCCGGTGCCCGGGTACGCGTCCTTGGCGTGCAGCCGCTGGAAGATGACGAAGATCTTGTCGGCGAACTCCGGCTCGATCCCGATGCCGTTGTCCTGGCAGCTGATCTCCCACTCGTCGCCGACCAGCCGGGCCGAGACGTGCACCTTCGGCGGCACGTCGGGACGGCGGAACTTGATCGAGTTGCTGACGAGGTTGGCCAGCAGGTTGGTCAGCAGCGGCTCCTCGCCGCGGACGACCGGCAGCTCGTCCCAGGTCAGCTCGGCGTCGGCGTACTGCCGGGCGGCCTCGGTCTGGCCGGCCACGTCGCCCATGACCTTGTTCATGTCGACCTCGGTGAAGCCGGTGGTGAGCCGGCCGATCCGGGAGAACGCCAGCAGGTCGTTGATCAGGCGCTGCATCCGCTGCGCACCGTCGACGGCGAACGCGATGTACTGGTCGGCCCGCTCGTCCAACTGCCCCGCGTACCGGCGCTGGAGGAGCTGGCAGAAGCTGGCCACCTTGCGCAGCGGCTCCTGCAGGTCGTGCGAGGCGACGTACGCGAACTGCTCCAGGTCGCGGTTGGAGCGGGTGAGTTCCTCGGCCTGCTTCTGGAGCTGGCTGTTGACCCACTCGATCCGCTCCCGGGCCTCCCGTACCTCGTCCAGCTCCTTGGCGATCTTGCGCCGCATGGCGTCGACGTCGCCGGCGAGCCGGACGAACTCGGGCGGGCCGGCGCCGGTGATGCCGTTCCGGTAGTCGCCCTCGGCGACCTCCCGGACCTGGTCGGCCAGCCCGGTCAGCGGGCGGACCACCATCTTGTCCAGGGAGATCAGCAGCATGCTGCCGGCGATGACCACCACCGCCAGGGCGGCGATCAGCAGGACGACCAGCAGGTCGCTCGTCCGCCGGACGTCCTCGGCGCTCTGCTGCCGGGCCTCGATGATCTCGGACTGGAGGTTGTCCAGGGCGGCGCGGACCTGGTCGAACTGCGCCCGGGCCTGGTCGGTGACGAGCGCCTGCCCGGCGGCGGTGCCGCTCTGCTCCGTCGTGGTGATGACGGGCACCGCCACCGCCTGGCGCCAGGCCTCGGCCCGTTCCTCGACGACCCGTAGCTGCTCCCGGATCGCGGGGTAGTCGCGAAGCAGTGGCTGCATCTCGGCGACCAGCTCCCGCTCCCGCGCCCGGCCGGCGTCGTACGGGGCCAGGTCGGCCTGGTCGCCGCTGACCGCGAAGCCGCGGACGGAGGTCTCCTGGTCCAGCAGCGAGTTCAGCACCTCCTGCGCCTGCACCCGCAGCGGGCCGGTCTTGTTCAGGATCGCGTCGATGTGCGTCCGGTTCTTCGCCGCCACGACGACCGCGCCACCGGCCAGGCCGACCAGAAGCACGGCGACGACGGCGAGCAGGCTGACGACCCGCTGGCGCAGGGTCCACTCGCGGACTCCGGTCACCGGCCACCGCCCCGGCTGACCAGCAGCATGGCGACGTCGTCGGCGAGCGGCCCGCCGTTGAGCTGCTCGGCGCTCCCGACCAGCCAGGCCGGCAGCTCGGCCAGCGGCACGGCGACGCTCGCCGGGTCGGCGAGCAGGCCGCCCAGGCCGGGCACGTCGAGGCGTTCGTCGCCCTCGCCGACCCGCCCCTCGATCAGCCCGTCGGTGTACATCAACAGGGACCAGTCATCGGTGTCGAACTCCAGGTCGTAGGCCACGGGCCGGCGGGGTCGTACGCCGAGCAGCAGGCCGCCGGGCGCCGGAACGGGCGCCACCTTGCCACCGGCGAGCAGCAGCGGCGGCGGGTGCCCGGCCAGCCGGACGGTGGCCCGGTTGGCGTCGAGGTCCAGCCGCGCGGTGGCGACGGTCGCGAAGATCTCCTGGAGGCGGCGCTCGCTCATCAGCACCTGCTCCAGCGCCGGCAGCACCTCGTCGTCCGGTACGCCGGCGAGGATCAGCGCCCGCCAGGCGACCCGCAGCTCCACGCCGAGCGCCGCCTCGTCCACGCCGTGCCCACAGACGTCGCCGACGATCAGCTCCAGCCGGTCGGGGCTCGTCTGCACCACGTCGAAGAAGTCGCCGCCGATCAGGGCGGCGTGCCGGCCGGGCCGGTAGAAGGTGTGCACCGCGACCTCGTCGGTCGTCATCAGCGGCTGCGGCAGCAGGCCCCGTTCGAGGCGGGCGGACTCGGCCTGGCGCAGTTCGACCTCGCGCAGCCGCCGCGCGTTCTCGTCGGCCCGCTTGCGCTCCACCGCGTAGCGCAGCGCCCGGGTCAGCAGCACCCCGTCGACCTCGCCCTTGACCAGGTAGTCCTGCGCGCCCTCGGCGACCGCGACGATGCCGAGGTGCTCGTCGGAGCGGCCGGTCAGCACGCAGACCGCGGCGCCGCTGGCCATCTCCAGCACCTGGCGCAGGCCGTCGAGGCCCTGCGCGTCGGGCAGGCCGAGGTCGAGCAGGACGCAGTCGACGCCCACCACCCGCCGCCGGGCCTCGCTGAGGCTCGTCGCCACCAGCAGCTCGATCATGGAGTTGGTCTCGGCGAGCAGCTCGCCGACCAGGAAGGCGTCGCCCTCGTCGTCCTCGACCAGCAGCACCCGCAGCCGCTCACCCGGAGGCAGGTTGGGGTGCCTCCCCATGCCGCCGTGCGGGTACGGCACGACAGGAGAACCGGCCGAGCCGGCCCCCCGGTGCGACCGGGTCACCGCCGCGAGACGAGGGAGATCGCTGGTGATGTCGGGGCTCCTTCCGAGTGCCCTGCTGATCCTGTATTAGACAACGTTCGCACACAACACGACGGGCGCCGCAGGCGCGGGCATGGGCCGGATCACTGCCCGCCGGGCGGCACGGGCGCTGCCCCGCCCGTCCGGGGGAGTCCCGCGGGCGCCGCCCCGGTGCAGGATTGGTGCCACCCCTGGCCCCACCCCCGAGGAGTCCCCGTGGGCGCACCCACCACCCGCGCCGCCGACCGCGCGCTGGCCCGGCCACGCCGCCGGTTGGCCGCCGCCGCGGCGGCGCTCGTCGCGCTCGTCGCCGTCGGCGCCGGCACGCTGCTCGATCTGCGCACCCCGGCGCCGCGACCGGCCGACGCGCCGCCCGGCGAGTTCAGCGCGGGCCGGGCGTACGAGCACGTCAAGGTCGTCGCGGCGCGGACGCACGTGGCCGGCAGCCCGGCCAACGACCAGGTCCGCACCCACGTCGAGGGGGTGCTGCGCGGCCTCGGCCTGGAGACGGAGGTGCAGGACACCGTCGCGCCCGAGGCCGGCCAGCTCAGCGGGGCGGCCGGCGGCGCCACCCTGGCCCGGGTCCGCAACGTGGTGGCCCGGCTTCCCGGCACCGATCCGACCGGCCGGGTCTTCCTCGTCGCGCACTACGACTCGGTCCAGTCCGGGCCCGGCGGCAACGACGACGCCGCCGGCACCTCGGCCATCCTGGAGGTGGCCCGCGCGCTGGCCGCCGGCCCCCGGCCGCGCAACGACATCGTCTTCGTGCTCACCGACGCCGAGGAGGCGTGCCTGTGCGGGGCGTCGGCGTTCGCGTCGGGCCATCCCCTGGCGGCCGACGGCGGCGTGGTGCTCAACCTGGAGGCGCGCGGCTCCACCGGCCCAGTGATCATGTTCGAGACCTCGCGGAACAACGCGGCGCTGGTGGACGCCTTCGGCCGGGGTGCGCCGCACCCGGTCGGCACGTCGTTCGCGGTGGAGATCTACCGGGCGCTGCCCAACGACACCGACTTCACCGCGTTCCTCGACGCCGACTTCGTCGGGCTGAACTCGGCGTACATCGACGGCGGGGCGATCTACCACACCCCGCTGGACACCCCGGCGGCCATGGACCGGGCCAGCCTCCAGCACCACGGCGACAACGCCCTCGGCCTCGCCCGCGAGTTCGGCCGGGTCGACCTGACGGCGCTGGAGTCCGGGCACGACGCCACCTACTTCCCGGTGCCCGGCGGGCTGGTCCGCTACCCCGGCTGGCTGACCCTGCCGCTGGCGCTGCTCGCGCTCGCCGCCGTGGTGGCCCTCGGCTGGCTGGCCCGGCGGCGGGGCCGCGTCACCGGGGGCCGGCTCGCCGCCGGGTTCGGGCTGACGCTGGCACCGATCGTGATCGCCCCGCTCGCCGCCCACCTGCTCTGGGCGGCGGTCACCGCGGTCCGCCCCGGCTACGCCGAACTGCTCGATCCGTACCGGCCCGCCTGGTACCGGCTGGCCGTGGTGGCGCTCGCCGCCGCCGTCCTGTTCGCCTGGTACGCGCTGACCCGCCGCCGGGTCGGCCCGGCCGCGCTCGCGATCGGCGCACTGGGCTGGCTGGCCCTGCTCGGGGTGCTGCTCGCCGTGCTGGTGCCCGGCGGGGCGTACCTGGTCACCCTGCCGGCCCTGGCCGGCGCGCTGGCCGGGTTGGTCGCGGTGGGCGCGCGGATCGACGGCCCGTGGCCGGTGGTCGCGGCGACCCTGGCCGCCGCGGTGGCCGTGGTGGTGCTGCTGCCCACCGTCGTACTGCTGTTCCCGGCGCTCGGCATGGCGATGGGCGGCGTCGCGGCGCTGGTCGCGGTGCTGCTCGGCCTGGCCGCGCTGCCGGTGGTCGACCTCCTGCACCCGCAGGCCGGCGGCCAGCGGGGCATGGTCGCCCTGCGCGCCCGCCGGCTCGGCGCGCTGCCGGCCGCGGCCGCCGCGCTGGCGGCGGTGGTGTTCGCCGGGGTCGGGCTCGCCGTCGACCGCTTCGACGCCGCGCACCCCGCGCCCACCCACCTGATGTACGCCCTCGACGCCGGCACCGGGCAGGCCCGCTGGCTCTCCCACGAGGAGGACCCGCAGCCGTGGACCGACGGCTACGTCGACGGGGTCGTCGAGGTCGCCGACTTCCCCGGCCTCGGCGACGCCGAGCTGCGCGCCGGTCCGGCGCAGGCGGCGAACCTGCCCGCGCCGAAGCTGGAGGTGCTCTCGGACACCACCGCCGGCACCGAGCGCACCCTGCGCCTGCGGCTCGTCCCGCAGCGCCAGGTCCGCCTGGCCACCCTGCACGTCGACTCGGCGACCGCGACGGTGCTGCGCGCGGAGGTGGCCGGCCGGTCGGTGCCGGCGGAGGCCCGGGAGGGCCGCTGGGGCTTCGGCGTCGTCTTCCACGCCCCGCCGCCGGAGGGCGTCGAGGTGACCCTGACCGTCACGCCGAAGGCGGGGCAGGTGGCGCTGCGCGCGATGGACGCCAGCGACGGTCTGGACGCGCTGCCCGGCTTCCGGCCCCGCCCGCCGGACGTCGGGGTGGTCGGCTCGCACAGCTCCGAGATGCTCGCGGTCGCCCGCACGTATCCGCTCTGACCGATCGGGGCCGCCGCACCGGGCGGCCCCGATCGCAGTCGACGGCGTGGTCTCCCAGCCATCGACGGCGTCGGCTCTCCCGACCGGGGCCGCGCCGCCGCTACTTCCAGCGGAAGTGCACGAAGAGGCGACCGAAGTTCTTCGAGTCCTTCTCGACGCGGTGGTAGAGCTGCTTGACGTCCTTCTGGTCGAGGAAGCGCAGCACCCGCTTCTTGAGCTGGCCTGAGCCCTTGCCGGGGATGATCTCGACCAGGGTGGCCTTCTTCGCCACCGCCTCGTCCATGATCCCGCGCAGGGCGCGGTCGATGTCGTGACCCTTGTTGAAGATGTCGTGGAGGTCCAGCTTCAGCTTCATCGCGCAGCCACCGGCAGGTCACGTCCCATGCCGCCGATGGTAGGCCGCCCGGCGCGCTCCGCCCCACCCGCACGGGTGGAACACCATGGTTGTCATCAGACCCGTGTGACAGCCACGGCGTTCCACTCGTCGCGCAAGCTGCCCGGCGGGCACCCGGTGACGACCGTACGGACGGGGCAGCCCTCTCGAGCTGCCCCGTCCGTGCGCCCACTTCCCCGGGCGTCGGGTCGTCCGCCGTCAGCGACCGCCCGCGACCCGGGCCTGCACCCGGTCCAGGGCGGTGCGGTAGTCGTCGTTGCCGCTGTGCATCGCCGCCGCGATGCGCAGGTGCCGCAACGCGTCGGCGTGCCGGTTCAGCCGCTCCAGCGTACGGCCCAGCACGTGGTGGGCGTAGTGGTCGCTGGGGTCGCGGTCGACCAGCTCGCGGAGCTGCTCCTCGGCCCGGTTGAGCTGGGCCGACTGGAAGTACGCCCGGGCCAGCAGCTGCCGCACCGACGAGTTGTCGGGCTCGGCCGCCACGATCGGTTCGAGCAGCCGGGCCGCTCCGGTCGGGTCACCGGCCTCGAAGAACATGGTCGCCCGCCGGTACTCGGCCAGAAGATCCATTCGACCCACCCCCTCGTGTCACGCCGCCACTTCTCCCGACGCTGGCACAACACCCGGCGTACCGCGACTGTTCCCGGGCGGAACGCGGGCGGGATCAGGTGGGTGCGCCGTGCCGGCCGGCGACCAGATCCCAGGCGCGTACGCCGCCGACGATGCCCGCCGTGTTGGGCACCACCACCACGTCGTCGCCCATCCGGGCGAGCTGCTCGGGCCGGATCAGCCGCGAGTTTCCGCCGCCCAGGTAGAGCCGGTCCCAGCGGAACACCGGGCGCAGCCCGTCCACGACCTGCCGGATCCGGCGGGACCAGAACGCGTCCCCGAGCCGGCGCCGCTCCGGCTCCCCCACGTACGTGTCGTAGGTGGTGCCCCAGCGCACCGGCGCGTGGGACAGCTCCAGGTGCGGGGCGAGCACCCCGCCGTCGAAAAGGGCGCTGCCCAGCCCGGTGCCGAGGGTCAGCACCAGCTCGCAGCCGGTCCCGGCGACCACCCCGGCGCCGTGCACCTCGGCGTCGTTGAGCACCAGCGCCGGCACGCCGAACGCCTCGGCGAGCGCGGTCCGCGCGTCGTACCCGGACCACTCTGCGACCAGGCCCGGGTCGGCCTTCGACCGGGGCCCGGAGCGGGTCACGTAGTGCGGGGTGGCGACCACCACGCCGTGTCGGATCATCCCCGGCATGCCGACGGTCAGCCGGTCCGCCGCGGGCAGCCGGCCGCCCAGGTCGAGCAGCGTCTTGACGAACAGGGCCGGCGGCAGCGGGTACGGCGTGGGCACCCGCAGCGGCCGGGCGCGCATCGTGCCCGCCTCGTCCAGCACGGACCCCTTGATCCCGCCGCCGCCACAATCGATCGCCAGAGTGGTCACCACCTGAGCAGTGTGCCGTGCGCCTCCCGAGCCTGGTTCGCGATCTTGCACTTTCGGCCCCACGTCCGCGGCTTTCGCCCCACCCGTCCGGGCACGAAGTGCAAGATCGCGGAGGCGGTGGGGCGGGGAGGGCGAGCGGGTGGGAAGGGGCGGGAGGCGGGATAGGGTCGCGGTTGATGAGCGCGACGATGATCGTCAAGGGGCTGGCCGCGGGGCACGGGGACCGGGCGCTGTTCTCCGGGCTGGACCTGGTGGTCGCACCCGGGGACGTGGTGGGGCTGGTCGGGCCGAACGGGGCGGGCAAGTCGACGCTGCTGCGTACCCTCGCCGGGTTGCTGCCGGTGGAGGCCGGGAGCATCGCGCTCAGCCCGCCCACGGCGAGCGTCGGGCACCTGCCGCAGGAGCCGGAGCGGCGCGCCGGCGAGACCGTCCGCGACTTCCTCGCCCGGCGCACCGGGGTCACCGCCGCGCAGGCCGCGCTGGACGCGGCGACCGCGGCGCTCACCGACGGCGCGCCCGGCGCGGACGACGACTACGCCGAGGCGCTGGAGCGCTGGCTCGGCCTGGGCGGGGCGGACCTGGAGGAGCGCGCCGAACAGGTCGCCGCCGAGCTGGGCCTCACGGTCGACCTGGACCACCCGATGACCGGGCTCTCCGGCGGCCAGGCCGCCCGCGCCGGGCTGGCCTCGCTGCTGCTCAGCCGCTACGACGTCTTCCTGCTGGACGAGCCGACCAACGACCTGGACCTGGCCGGCCTGGAGCGGCTGGAGGAGTTCGTCACCGGGCTGCGCGCCGGCACCGTGCTGGTCAGCCACGACCGCGAGTTCCTCACCCGCACGGTGACCCGGGTGCTGGAGCTGGACCTGCACCAGCAGCAGATCCGGCACTACGGCGGCGGCTACGCGGCCTACCTGGAGGAGCGCGAGGTCGCCCGCCGGCACGCCCGCGAGGAGTACGAGGAGTACGCCGACACCCGGGCCGCGCTGGAGGCGCGCGCCCGCACGCAACGGGCCTGGATGGAGAAGGGCGTGAAGAACGCCCGCCGCAAGGCCACCGACAACGACAAGATCGGCCGCAAGTTCCGCTCGGAGTCGACCGAGAAGCAGGCGGCCAAGGCCAAGCAGACCGAGCGGCTGATCGAGCGGCTGGAGGTGGTCGAGGAGCCGCGCAAGGAGTGGGAGCTGCGGATGGAGATCGCCGCCGCGCCCCGCGCCGGCGCCGTCGTGGCCTCGCTGCGCGACGCCGTCGTACGCCGGGGCGGCTTCACCCTCGGCCCGGTGACCCTCCAGGTCGACTGGGCGGACCGGGTGGCGGTGACCGGGGCGAACGGCTCCGGCAAGTCCACGCTGCTCGCCGCCCTGCTGGGCCGGCTCCCCCTCGACGAGGGGCACGCCGCGCTCGGCCCGGGCGTGGTGGTCGGCGAGGTGGACCAGGCCCGGGGACTCTTCCTCGGCGACGCGCCCCTGCTCGACGCGTTCCGCGCCGCCGTGCCGGACCTGTCGCCGGCGGACGCGCGGACGCTGCTGGCCAAGTTCGGCCTGCGCGCGGCGCACGTGCTGCGCCCGGCGGCGACCCTGTCCCCGGGCGAGCGGACCCGGGCGGCGCTGGCGCTGCTCCAGGGACGCGGGGTGAACCTGCTGGTGCTGGACGAGCCGACGAACCACCTGGACCTGCCGGCCATCGAGCAGTTGGAGTCCGCCCTGGCCAACTACCCGGGCACGCTGCTGCTGGTCACCCACGACCGGCGGATGCTCGACGCGGTGCAGACCAACCGGCGGCTGCGGGTGGCCGCCGGACGGATCGCCGAGGACTGATCCGTGCCGACCCGCTCGCGGCGGGTGACAATGACCCCATGCTCAAGTGGGAGTACGCGCTGCTGGTCCGCCGTCGCCAGGCGGCCACCAACGACATCGGCTGGGAGGTCGTCTTCGTCTGGTACGGCCCGGACGGCTCCATGGTCGACGTGACGCCCTACGGCGACACCGCGCTGGCCCACCTGAACCGGGCCGGCGACCAGGGCTGGGAGCTGGTGGCCATGAGCGAGGACCCGTCCCTGCCCGGCAACAACGAGCTGCACCGCTACCACCTCAAGCGGCCCAAGCCGGCCGCCCCGCCGCCCCGGCAGCGGATGCGCGGCGGCGGTCGCCCCCGGCGGACGATCACCGGCTGACCGCCCGGCTCACGGCACGACGTGTCGCGGGGCATATCGGGCGGAGATCCGGGTATCGGCCCGCGGGAGGTGGACCCGGATGGTCGCGCTGGGACAGACCCCGCCCTCGGCCGAGCGGCTGCGGGCGATCGACGTATTCCTCGCCGAGGCGTGGGCCGACCAGGCCCGGCACGACGACCGGCTGCGCGACCTCGCGGTGGAGGTGCGCTTCGACCGGGGGGTGGCCCACCTCGGCGGCGAGGTCGCGGAGCCGTCCGACCTGCGCCTGGTCCGGGACCGGGTGGGCCGGCTCGACGGGGTGTTCGGTGTCTGGTGCCGGGTCCGGGTCGGCGGGCGCGACCCGGTCGTGGTCGACCTGGGCTGCGGCGCCACCAAGCAGTGGCCGGGCAACCTGGGGCTGGACATCTACCCCGCCCCGGGGGTGAACGCGGTGGCCGATCTCTCCGCCTCGCTGCCGCTGGCCGACGACTCGGTGGACGTGCTGTTCGCGGTGCACATCCTGGAGCACCTGGTCGACTTCCTGCCGCTGGTCGACGAGTGCCACCGGGTGCTCCGGCCGGGCGGCGTGCTGCACGTGATGAGCCCGTGGTGGCGGCACGTGAACGCCGTCGCCGACCCGACCCACGTCCGGCTGCTCGACGTGCAGACGGTCAAGGGGATCTGCCTGCAGCGCCCGCCGGGCACCCCGCGCTGGTATCCGCTGCACGTCGGCTGCGACGGCGCCTCGATCTTCGCCGACCTCACCCCGCTGACCCCGGACGCGGCCGGCCCCACCCCCGCGCACCTGGCCCGCTTCTTCGACTGACCCGCCGGACGGGCAGCCGGGGTCAGCGGCCGAGGGTGCTTTCGCGGGGGGTGAGGCGCCAGGGGGCGGAGAGTTCCCGGGGCGGCGCGGTGCGGTCGCCGTCGATGCGGCCCGCGAGCAGCTCCACGGCCAGCCGGGCGATGCGCTCCTTGTCGGGGGCGATGGTGCTCAGGGTGGGCACGGAGAACCGGCCGTCCTCGATGTCGTCGAAGCCGGCCACCGCGACGTCCTCGGGGACGCGCAGTCCCGCCTCGTGCAGGGCGCGCAGGGCGCCCAGGGCGAGGGTGTCGTTGAAGCAGAAGACGGCGTCGGGGCGTACGCCGGAGGCCAGCAGCGCGCGCATCGCGGCGGCGCCGTCCGCGCGGTGCCAGGCCGACGCGGGCGCCACCAGCGCCTCGTCGTAGTCGATGCCGGCGTCGGCGAGCGCGGCGGTGTAGCCGGCGAGCCGAAGCCGGGCGCTCGCCCCCTCCGGGGTGCGCTGCGAGCCGATGGCGGCGATCCGGCGGCGGCCGAGCCCGACCAGGTGGGCGGTGAGCTCCCGGGCGGCGCCCACGTTGTCGATCCCGACGTGGTCGGCGGGGCCGTGGTCGACCCGCTCGCCGAGCAGCACCATCGGGGTGCCGTCGAGCCCGGTCAGGTCCTCGGCGGTGAGCGCCAGCGGGCTGAAGATCAGCCCGTCGATCAGGTGCTCGGTGATGCCGGAGGCGACCACCCGCTCCTGCTCGCGGCCGCCGCCGGTCTGGTCGATGAGCACCGTCCAGCCCAGCTCGGCGGCGGCCGTGACGACGTGCCGGGCCAGCTCGGCGAAGTAGGGGATGTCCAGCTCGGGCACGGCCAGCGCGATCACCCCGGTGCGCCCCTTGCGCAGGTTGCGCGCGGAGAGGTTGGGCCGGTAGTTCAGCTCGGCGATGGCCTCCTCGACCCGGGCCCGGGTGTCGGGCCGGACGTGCACGTAGCCGTTGACCACGTTGGAGACGGTCTTGACCGACACACCGGCCCGCTCCGCCACGTCCTTGAGCCTGTGTCGCACCGCGCCACCTCCCGCCATGACTGGGCACTTTACCTCGTGAGCGACTCTTTACAACGTTGCTTACAACGTTGTAGAAACCAGGGACACCGGGTGACCGCGGTCACCCGGTACCGCGACGAGGAAAGGTGGCACCCCCTTGCGGACCGCGCAGCTCACGATCGACCCGGCCTTCGCGATCGGACCGGCCGACCGGCGCCTCTTCGGCTCGTTCGTCGAGCACATGGGCCGCTGCGTCTACGGCGGGATCTACGAGCCGGGGCACCCGGCGGCGGACCCGCGGGGGCTGCGCGGCGACGTGCTGGAGCTGACCCGGGAGCTGGGCGTGTCGGTGGTCCGCTATCCCGGCGGCAACTTCGTCTCCGGCTACCGGTGGGAGGACGGCGTCGGCCCGGTGGGCGACCGTCCCCGCCGGCTCGACCTGGCCTGGAAGACGATCGAGACGAACGCCTTCGGGCTCGACGAGTTCATGAGCTGGGCCGCCGAGGCGGGGGTCGAGCCGATGATGGCGGTCAACCTCGGCACCCGGGGCGTGCAGGAGGCGTGCGACCTGCTGGAGTACGCCAACCACCCGGGCGGGACGCAGCTGTCGGACCTGCGCCGCAAGCACGGCGCCGAGGAGCCGTACGGGGTGCGGCTCTGGTGCCTGGGCAACGAGCTGGACGGCCCGTGGCAGGTCGGCCACAAGACCGCCGACGAGTACGGCCGGCTGGCCGCCGAGACCGCCCGCGCCATGAAGATGATCGACCCCTCGATCAGCCTGGTCGCCTGCGGCAGCTCCAACCGGCGGATGCCCACCTTCGCCTCCTGGGAGGCGACCGTCCTGGAGCACACCTACGAGCACGTCGACTACATCTCGGCGCACACCTACTACGACCCGTCCGACGGCGACCGGGCCAGCATCCTGGCCTCCGCCGTCGACATGGACAACTTCATCCGGGACGTGGTCGCCACCGCCGACCACGTGGCGGCGAAGCGGCGGGACCGACGCAGGCTCAAGGTCTCCTTCGACGAGTGGAACGTCTGGTACGAGTCGCGCCTCCAGGCCGACCTGGCCCGGCGCGGCTGGGTGGAGGCCCCGGCGCTGATCGAGGACGACTTCACCGCCGTCGACGCGGTGGTGGTCGGCGACCTGCTGATCACGCTGCTCCGGCACGCCGACCGGGTCGGGGTGGCCTGCCAGGCCCAGCTCGCCAACGTGATCGCGCCGATCCGCACCCGCACCGGCGGGCCGGCCTGGCGGCAGAGCATCTTCCACCCGTTCGCGCTGACCGCCCGGCACGCCCGGGGGACGGTGCTGCGCACCGAGCCGGTCGGCCCGACCTACGAGACGAAGCGGTACGGCGAGGTCCCCGTGCTCGACACCGTCGCCGTGCACGACGGGGAGACGGGCGGGCTGACCGTCTTCGCCGTCAACCGGGACGAGACGGACCTGGAGCTGCACCTCGACCTGCGCGGCCTGGCAGGACTATCCGGTCAATCCCACCTGAGCCTCGCCGCCGGGGACGACCCGACGGCGACGAACACGGAGGCGGAGCCCGACCGGGTGACGCCCCGGCAGTTGCCCACCCCCACCACCGACGGCGGCCGGTGCGCCGTACGACTGCCGGCCGTCTCCTGGAACGTGCTGCGCTTCTCCCCCGCCGCCGGCTGACGCCGGACCGACCCTGGGCACGCACAATTCATCCCCGTCCCCCCAAGGAGTGAAACCCGCATGATGCAGAACGAGATGAGCCGGCGGCGCCTGCTCGGCCTCGGCCTCGGGCTCGGCGCCGCCGCCTCGCTGACCCTGGCCGGCTGCGGCGACGACGACAGCTCGGGCCCGGCGGCCGGCAACGGCGGCAAGGACTACACCGGCCCCAAGGTGGACCTGAAGCTGTGGAACGGGTTCACCGGCGGTGACGGCGACATCTTCAAGGCGCTGGTGAACCAGTTCAACACCGAGCACCAGAACATCGCCGTCACGATCGCGACGTACGAGTGGGCGGACTACTACGCCAAGCTGCCCGGCGCGGCCTCCAGCGGCAACGGGCCGGACATCGCGGTCATGCACATGGACCAGCTCGCCACCTTCGCCGCCCGTGGCGTCATCACCGAACTGGACGACGTGGCCAAGGTGCTGGAGCTGAGCGAGGCCGACTTCGCCCCCACCGTCTGGAAGGGCGGGCTCTACAACGACAAGCGGTACGGCATCCCGCTGGACATGCACCCCCTCGGCTTCTACTACAACAAGGGGGTCATGCAGAAGGCCGGCCTGGACCCGGCCAAGCCGCCGGCGACGAAGGACGAGTACACCGCCGCGCTCACCGAGCTGAAGAAGTCCGGCGTGCAGGGCTTCTGGGTCAGCCCGTTCCAGTTCACCGGAGGCATGACCTTCTACTCCCTGCTGCACCAGTGGGGCGGCAGCGTCTTCGACGCCGAGGCCACCAGGGCCACCTTCAACTCCGACCAGGCCGTCGAGGCGTGCACCTGGCTGGTCGACCTGATCAAGCAGGGCCACTCCCCCGCCAACGTCGGCCAGGACGCCGACTACCTGGCGTTCAAGAGCGGCCGGAACGCCTTCAACTGGAACGGCATCTGGCAGGTCAACGACCTGAAGAAGAGCCCGGAGATCCAGTGGGGGGTGGCGCCCCTGCCGCAGATCGGCAGCCAGCCGGCCGCCTGGGCCAACTCGCACAACTTCACGATCGTCAAGCAGCGGGCCAACGACGCCAACAAGGTCTCGGCGGCGAAGGTCTTCATCAACTGGCTCAGCCAGCACTCCCTGGACTGGGCCAAGGGCGGCCAGGTCCCGGCCCGCAAGACCGTCCGGGACAGCGCCGACTTCACGGCGCTGGCCGAGGTGAACGCGCTCGCCCCCGAGCTGGAGTACGCGGCCTTCCCGCCGGCGGCCCCGGGCCTCGGCGAGGTCATGACGACCTTCTACAACTCGTTCAACGAGGCGGCGCTGGGCAAGAAGTCGCCCAGGCAGGCGCTGGACGACGGCGCGGCCAAGGCCAACAAGCAGCTCGAGGACAACCGCAAGAAGTACGGGAGCTGATCTCCCGTGGCGGACGTGATCGAGGTCGGGGCGGCGCGCGACGGCGCGTCGCCCCCGGCGG